>JAKEIF010000071.1 GCA_022545875.1 Nitrososphaera sp. | reverse complement strand
TCTCTGTCCATATGGGGTTGTCCTGAACTCCTCAAAGTCATGCGTATATCTGTCCTCTTGAGGCTCTGTACCATACAGATATGCACCCGTTGCCTCGTTAGAAGCTATTAGCAGCCACAATGATTTACCGTCATACACGTCGGCCAAATATTTCGGAACCCAGAACTTTTCCTTTTTTAGCGTTCCCCTTTCTATCCTCACATAGTTCTGTGACACTTCCTTTATCTCGCCAAGATCCTTTCCGTCGTTTGATTTTACTTTCTTGCCCTTTAACTGCTCCCACAGAACGCGCGGTCCTTCTGACATGGCGTTCATGAGGTCGCATCCGACTTAACGGTTAGAGAATAAAGTTCCGTCTATGGAATAAAATTGCGAACCAGCAGTTCCTTGTAGCCCGTCCTGGACTCGCCTTTGCAACTTATTGCTCTTGATGCCCGTATTCTGAACTGATCAAACCCAGAATATAATTCCCTGGCTAAAGGAGTATCTGAATTGCTCAGAAGAACCTTGCACCCTTTCTTGTGGAGCATTTGAAACACTTTTGCCAGCCTCGCCTGATCGTCCAGAGTGAAACCTTGTTGAGTATAGCTAACAAAATTCGAAGTCCTGCTCAGTGGGACGAAAGGCGGATCAAGGTAGACAAAGTCGCCTTTCTCAGCACTTGACAGGGCAGCTGCGTAATCAGATGTCGATATTGCCGCCTTGGTGCTACGCAGAGCTGTACTTGCATTCAATAGCTGTACTGCATTGCATATCGATGGATTCTTGTACCTGCCGATTGGCACGTTAAATGCGCCCGCGCTGTTTACCCTGTATAGCCCATTGTAACAGGTCTTGTTTAGTGCTATCAGCCGCGCCGCCCTCTGCACAACCCCGTTCGGAGCTTTATTCCTAAGACTATAGTAAAACGTTCGGCGGTCTTGAGCGTATGCGGTTTCATATCGCGCCAGCCAGTCGATTAGTTCATCCGGGTCGTTCTTTACCACCTTGTACGCGTTTACCAGCTCTGCGTTCAAGTCGGAAAGTCTGGCCCTAAAATTTGCCTTCTTTGCGGCCAACCGGAAGAACAATGCCCCGCCGCCAAGGAACGGCTCAAAATAATTTTGAAACGTTGGAATGTGGTTTTCAAGTTCGTGTAGGAGCTGTGTCTTGCCCCCGGCCCATTTCAAAAACGGCGATGCAGCCTGCTGCTTTGAAACCAATGCCCGCTGCACCCCTTTACCAAATATGACTTATTTTATTAATCCTTTGTCTCCCATGCTTTCATTCGCCTTCGTCTCAAATACTGCAGAATAATTATCTCACAAGCAGGCCAACTGCGGCAGTGTTAATGGATTTCAGGGCCTCCTTGTGTGCCCTTTGCATTGAACAACTGCCTGAGATACCTGTCTATCTTGTTCATCATTTCAGCCTTGCCTTCTATCATCTCCTGCAGCTTTTTATCGCTATATGATACGCTTGTATACTCTATCGACTCCGCTGCAGGATAGTACTTGCATTCGATTTGGAGTTTTTCCGTACGGCCTTCTATTCTAAAAGACAGGGACACATTCCTCCGCAAGAACTCTGCCCCGGCCTTCCTGCGAGAATAGTCCTTGGAGACGACCCTTGAATGGTGGTATTCCCTGGAATGGTTAGCAATGTCCGAATGATAGAAAAACTTTCTGCCACACTCGTGGCATTCCCAAATGGTCTTTAGGTCGTCAGGGTGCAAGGTTTACTCTAGAATAGGCGCCATGACTTTTAAGCGCTAGTCATCGATGTTGTCCTTTACCCTTTTGCGGCAACCCTTCCGTCAGGACAGGATTATCCCTCTAGAATTGTCGTACAAAAAGACTACTAAAGAACCCTTATGAATTCGGGATGGGTCTGAGAGGATGGATGAGATGGACGCCTCAAGCCCGGCATGAAAAGCCCAAGAAATACACTCGCAGCCTGGATGATGAAACCATCAAGAAAATTGGCCAATACTACAAAGTCGATGGCAAAAACTTCGAATCTCTTATAAAATACATAAAGAGCAGGGGCCTGCCGGAAGATGCTGCGTAATTTTAATAATCCGTGATAACCATAATCTGCGGTTGCGAAAATCAGTCACAATTGCCATTATTGGTGTTGCCGCCTTTGTCGCGGCAATATTCATTTACCCGCAATTAACACGTCCTCCGCATGCCCTTGAAGTCGATGCTACTAGGGATACCACCGATATCTCTGGCATACTTTACAGGATAAGGCTGACAAACGTCGGCACGGAGCAATTGACAGGGATCGTTGCGGAACTGGGTCCCAAGGACATACAGGGGATGGACATGCTCCGACCGGGCCAGACGTACTTTTTCTATCCCGAGCCTGAAACGCAGGAGGCAACAATAGTGGTTACAACCAATGAGGGCATCCACGTGGAAACCGACTACCGGACACCGACCAAAGTTCTCGGCCTTCCCGGTACTGGAAGGTAATGTGACTCAAATGGTTGGTGTCTGCAGGACGTGAAGACGATACTCCCGTCCGCTACTGAGGAGTCGAGGCAACTTGCGGTTCGGTACGGCTACGATGAGTGGCTTGTCAGCAGGTTCCTGCAGTATGTTCCCCGCGTGCAGGAATTTCTGGAAAAAATGGACAAGGAGCCGACACAGTATATTCGCGTAAACACTCTGAAGACTAGCGCGGAAGAATTACGAGAAAGGTTGGCCGCTAAAGGGTTTGTCCTTGGGCAAACTAATCTGCCTGAGGTCCTTTCCGTGTCTGCAGCCCCCATGTCAGTCGGGGCAACTTCCGAATACCTTTTGGGGCACTATTACGTCCAGGATGTCAGCTCTTGCATCGCCGTGGACGCCCTCGACGCAAATCCTGACCAGACGGTCCTCGACATTGCTGCAGCTCCCGGCGGCAAGACGACTATGATTGCCCAGAGAATGAAGAACACAGGGTGCATAGTAGCGCTTGAACCCAATGCGAGGAGGGCAAGGTCGATGTCGTTCAACCTTGCGCGGTGTGGAGTTTCCAATACATGCGTTCTCCTAGATGATGGGCACAAAGTAGCAAAGCTCGGGATGAAATTTGACAGGGTATTGCTCGATGCTCCTTGCAGCTGCGAAGGCGTGATTGCAAGGGATGCGACGCGCAAGACTAGCCATGAACCGTCTGACGTGGAATTTTGTTCGAACCTGCAGGAAACGCTCATAGAGGCCGCTGCGTCAGTAGTGCGACCCGGCGGGGTATTGGTCTACTCAACATGTTCGTTTGCGCCTGAAGAAAATGAAGCCGTAGTCCAGTCGCTCCTCCAGCGGCAAGCTGGCTTTTCCATTGAGCCAATAAAATGCGGTGTCAGCGGCCTGACCAGTTTTCAGAATATAGATTTTGGAAGCGCCATGAAAAATACCCGGCGCCTCTATCCTCATCTCCATGATTCGACCGGCTTTTTTATCGCAAAGTTGAGGCTTGGCTAAATTGAAATACCGAGAACTAACCAGAGAGGAACAGACGACGGTAAAGAGGGCATTTGACCGGTGGGGTATTTTTGAATTCTTGAGCGACAAAAACTTGGTTGTCTCGGAAGGAGATCAGAAAAAAATCTGCCTGCTCTCCCCTGCGCTGGCGTCTCTGCTGCCAAAGTTTTCGCCCGAATACGCCGGGCTAGTGATAGGCGACCTGAAGAAGGGGTTCACGCCCTCGATGCCCGGAGCAGACCTTTTCGCACGACACGCAAAGAAGAACCAATATTATATTTCTGTCAACGACAACGCTGAACAGCTGGTCCTGTACGGCAGAGATGTCATGGGCGATTCTATTTCTTTAGCATCTGATACGTTGGATGAGAATGAGCTCGTGATTATTCTGAACCGCAAGCAGGAGGCAATAGGAATTGGCAGGACGCGGTTTGCGGGAAAATCAATTTTTCAAAAGGGCAGAATAACAATAACCACCCTTGCAGATGCGGGCCTCTACCTTAGAAATGAAGGCTAGCTTGCCTCTACCTGAACTCCGTTGAGAACGGCGTTCACGTACTCGGCTGTGGTCTTGAGTCTTCCGGCGATGTCCTGTGCCGGGATCCCAGTATCATAGAGCTCGAATATTTGTTCATTCAAGTTGTACGTTGCCTCCTCCTCTGTCCGCATCTGCAAGAAAGTCCCGCAATTTGGATAATAGGCATTATGATCGACATTGTATGTACCGACTTGTGAAATAAAGTTAAGCCCGGTCGGGCGCGCAGCTTGCTATTTTCTCGCCTTCCAGAGGATGAATATTGCTATTGCGCCCATCATCCCGCCAAATACAAGGAGCACCTGGATCGGGAACCCGCCGGTCGAAGGTTGGAAACCCTCGGGAGCATCGGCACTCACGATAGCAAATTCTGACCCTTGGTTTTCCTGCTCGTCTGCATACCCTGCGATGGTAAGTTGCCCGCTAGGCGGTGGGTCTAGGGAATGTAACTTGATTTGAGCTCCGTCTACGCTTACAGTCGCATCTTTCTCTTCTGCCGAGTGCGCGCCCTCTCTGATGCTGCCCTCGCCAAACGAGTATACTGTCAGGGCTTTGGCACCTTCTGTTCCTTGAAGACCCACGCCACCACCGTATGTTCCCACCGGATCGAACAGCTTGTGCCACACAGTCATTGAAGTGTCAAAGTCCTCAAAGTTTAACAGGTGATCGTCCATGATCGTACTTGCCTGGGTTCCCTCAAGGGCTTGGGCAATTTCCGGATAAAGTTTCTGGAGCAGCGTTAGCGGGCGGTTAACGTCAAACTCGCCATATTCGGGGGTATTGACTACTAGGGGTTGATCGATAGAAATGCCCCTCCATTCAAGGTCAACAATGTGCCCCGACTGGCCGCCCTCTCCTCTCTGCAGGACAAACTGTTCAAGTGTAGGCTCTAGTTCGACCTTGTAAGAAATAACTGTCCTGGTTTCGGTGCCCCTCATTGTGGCCGTGTACGCCAAGTCTACTGCCGACGCCTGGACTGGACTCCGTGCCTCTGCAAGGGCCCTATTTACAGCAGCAACTGCCTGACCCGCGGCACCCGGTTCTTGCGCGGTACCATTGACCGCAAAACTGACTCTCTTGGTGACACCGTCAAATACGCTTGCGAATGAACTCCCTGCAGGGTATTCGAGAGTGACAGTCCTCACCGCGATAAATGAAGCCTCTGTCCTATTTCGATCGGGGACCAACAAAGTTTGCATGTCCACCGCAAATGCCTGGGTAACAAAACTTGAAATCAAAAGAGCTGAAACAACCGCAAACGTTGCCGCTGCGTATGCCTTCACGAAGTCGTTTGGCTGTTTCTCGTTTATAATCTTTGTCATAACTGCGAGAAAATTATTTTTGACGCGTCAGATATAATAAAATGCAGACACTATTTTCAAATCATCAATTTGATCACCGTAATATCTGGAGGCACGGGCTCTGTAAAACTTGTCCGGGGCTTGGCTGCAATTACAGATGACCTGACAGTCATTTCAAATGTGGGGGACAACATCTGGCTTTATGGACTTTACATCTGCCCTGACATAGACACGATTGTTTACGGCCTTGCCGGTATTCTGGACGAAAAGCGGGGCTGGGGGATCCGTGGCGACTCGTTCAACTGCCTTGACCAGCTAGAGAAGAGTGGGGCCCCCAGTTGGTTTTCCCTGGGAGACAGGGACTTGGCCATGCATCTTATCCGGACTCAGATGCTAAAGGGTGGTGACACTCTCTCAGAAATTACGGATGAGATGCGAAAACAGCTTGGGATTTCGGCGAGAATAATCCCCGCCACGGATGATCAGGTCACCACAATGATAGGTACCGACAAGGGCAAGATGCATCTGCAAGAATTCTGGGTAAAGAACCAGGCGCGGCCGCAGGTTAAGGGCATCGCATTTGAGGGCTCTGAAACAGCAATGCCGAACAAAAAAGCGCTGCATGCGATCACAAAATCAGACATGGTAATTATCGCACCCGCCAATCCAGTTTCTAGCATAGGCCCCACGCTTGCCGTCAAAGAGTTCAGACACGCGCTGTACGGAAAAAGAGACAGAGTCGTCGCGGTTTCTCCAATCATAGGAGATAGCGCGGTCAGCGGGCCGGCAGTAAAGTACATGAAGGCACTTGACCTGGAAAACTCTCCAGCTGGCGTTGCAAAATATTATGGCAAGAGCGTAGGAAACTATGTCATATCTGGATCGGATAGTGCCATTGCGCCAAGCATTCGCCGGCTTGGCATGAATGTCTTTGAGACTGACATCCTGATGAAAAACAAGCAGGCAGAAATACGCCTCGCCCGTTACCTAGTTGCCAGGTTCAGAGAAAGATGAAGGTATTTGCGATAGTCCCTGTCAAGCGGTTTGAGAACGCCAAGACTCGGCTTTCATTGATGCTTTCTCCCGAAGACCGCATATTCCTGTCTTCTGTCATGCTGCAAGAAACACTGCGTGCGCTTGCGTCCTGCCGGCACCTTGAGCGAATAATCGTCGTATCGAGTGACGAGAGAGCAAAGGAATTGACCGCTTCTGCCGGCGCGACGTATCTCCATGAAGAAAAGGACAACGGTGTCAATGCCGCGGTAGAGTTGGCTGACCGCTATTCCATGAGCCACCATGCCGACGCCACCATTGTCATCCCGCAGGACTTGCCGCTTCTGGACGCACAGGAAATTTCTATGGCCTGCGATCTTGCAGGAGGCGAGGACAGGTGTATCGTAATCTGTCCTTCCCAGAGATACGACGGGACCAACATGCTCTTGCGGAAACCTCCCGAGATTATCCGAACGTCTTTTGACAGGAATAGTTATGAAAACCATATTGCGGCGGCAAAGGACAGCGGGGTCGAAGTAAGGCTCTTTCTATCAAAAAAGTTGATGCTCGACATTGACACGCCCGACGACGCGCGCATGCTAGTCCATGACAAGAGCCCGACTGAGAACAAAGTCTTGGCGTTCATAAAGCAAAAAGATCTAAAGCGCACCAGCTAGGGCCGCGGCCCCTCTGAAATAGCCAGAAGTCTTGCTCTGCTATGGTGCAAAGATATCAAAAGTTCAATATCGGATCCTATTTGGATCATGGTCGCATCTCTGTCAGAGATCGCGTATTCTACCGCGGTCCCTGCCTTGATTCGAAAGACCCTGTCAGCGTTTTCAATGATCACAGTCACAGTTCTTGTCGGCTCCCTCTGGCCATCGGTCTCAATAAACGCACTGCCCGTATTCACGACCTTCCCTCTGACTATGACAAAGTTCTGCGCTGCCGTGACCATGGCCGCCACTGCAAGAATGGTCAGAGCGAGGCATAAAAGGGAAGTAAAGTCCTTCCAATTGACCAATGGCGACTGGATTGCCTGCCGTCTATTTCTTGGTTGCTGGGCTTAAATAACAGTCCCGTATGTGAGTTCTATCGATGCCAAACCCTGATCTCTTGTGCAGGGCTATTGCGGCCGTCGATCCGTCCGTATCCTCACTTGAAGAATTTCAGGCGATATCTGGCATACAAACCAGGTCCGTCGCCCGAAGCGTTGTTGAATTCCTTGCTGGGAGTGGCATCGGCGTTATTTCCCGGAGCATCGTTTCGTTTTCAGGCACCGACAGAATGAGAGCGGCGATGTTATGCATACAGCATGGTTGCGACATCCAACGGGTCTCTGCCCAAATTTCATGGAAGGACTTTGAGCGGCTGGCGTCGGAGGCCCTAAAGTCATATGGTTATCGAACCAGAACGAACGTGAGATTTGTCAAGCCTAGGATGGAAATAGACGTCGTAGGTGAACACTCTTCCTTCGCGCTGGCGATCGACTGCAAGCACTGGAAGCATACCAACGCTTCTTCAATATCAGAATATTCCAGAAAACAGGCTGCAAGGGCGCATCGTCTGCTAGAAAGAGAATCCCGCATAACTCGGGCGATACCGCTAATCCTGACCCTGCACGCCGAGTCTGTCAGATTTGTTGACAGGATTCCCGTGGTGCCGATTGCCCAGTTTCGTTCCTTTCTCGAAGAGGTGCAGGCGTATGTCCCCGAGATCC
>JAKEIF010000070.1 GCA_022545875.1 Nitrososphaera sp. | reverse complement strand
AGTTACGGTTACCACAGAAAAACTTGGTGGAGATCAAGTTGTTTTGGGCATGAAGGAAACCAATGATAATTCTGGAATATTTGCAATTGATCTGCCAAATAAAGAGATGGAAATCACGTTTTGTGCTATGAGCGAAATCGATTGTCCTGATAGCTCGAACTCGGTGCTCGAATTGCGAGAAGAGGACATTCCAGAGACCATCACCCTTTCTTACACAGATTCTTTGGATGATGACAGCAAGGTCCGGACCTTCAGGGCTGCTTCATTCGAGCTACGCACTACTGTAGGTGTGCCTTCAAGCAGGCCCATGCCAGGGTATCTTAATGAGGTGTTGTTATCAATTTATGACCCAGATCTTGACGATAACGCAAGAGCTAAAGATGTTTACTCTTTTACGCTATTGGGAACAGATCCGGCGCCCTTGAAAAAGAGCGGTGGACTGGACATCGGTAATCTGGCTGAATTTGAAGTGATTTTTGAAGATGAGGCTCCTAATTACGATGGTTCACGGACATTCACATTGAGGGAAACAGATATTCATACTGGCAATTTCACAGCTCAGATAAGTGCAACAGAATATCAGGACATAGCAAACCTGCTCGATCCACTCGGCGACCAAGAAAAAGTAGAATTGGTGTACCATGACAATATGGAGGACCCAGATAGAGAAACTACATTTGATTTTCGATTGGGACACCGGTTCACTCCGATATTCTTCTCACGGGACATGACGCCAATTCCCGGAGCGGATCTGAATTTTGATGGCGACCCAGATCCAGTTAAATTAACGTGGATAATGTCTGATGTAGCATTCAATGACACGCCAAACGCGGAGGAATCTATACCCCTTTTGGGAATCCTCTTCAAAATCGAAATGATCAAATCAAATGGCGACAGGTTTGTCATGTTTGATAGGTTTACCAATCATCTTTCGGATATCCTTGTAGAAGTGCCGACATCGTTGGTTGAAACTGGAAAAGACACATCTCTTTTTAGCGCAGATTTAGAATTCAAGATGGGCGGCGAATTCTTGGAGCCTGAAGATTGGCAAGATGCCGAGTTACGGATAACATACATCGAAGACTCGATATTTCTGGATGACGACAGAAACAATTCCGTAGGAATGGCTTTCACAGGTCATACTGGAGTACTGAGTACAAATTCAACCAGCACGCGCAGTGGCCAGATGATTTACGTCACTGTTCAGGACAATGATTTGAACCTCGATGATGACGAGCTGGATAGTTTTGAAAGCTCCATAGTTGCCAACAGCGACTCTATTTTGACGGTCGAAACAGAGAGGCAGGATCTTGGCGGCGTAACGACTGAAATATTTCGAGAGACAGGTCCTGATAGCGGTGTCTTTCAGGCGGCTTTTGAAGTAGGCAAGGATATACCAGTTACAGAATTTGCATCAGGCGATAACCAAGTGGATCAGGCGAGTCGCATACTCATAACTTATGACGACAAGCTCGACGGGACCGGTAGAGATGGGGAAGAAATGGAAATTAGCATCCCGATTATCTCGTCGACTGGATCAATTCAGGTTTTTCCGGAATTAGTGGGGCCAGCCACTAAAATTGTAGTAACAATAGCCGACGCGGACCTAGACCAGAAAAGCGCAGGTACAGATACTTATGAATCTGATGCAAACTCGGGCTTTGTAGAATTTAGATCGGATAGAAATGGAATTGGCACAGCACACCCCGATCTCGACGAGACAGGACCCAGCACAGGCCTCTTCACCTTTGAGATTGAGCTCGTGACCGACGAAGAGAATTGCGAGGACAACGACCTTGGCGAGAATAGGTTCGACGCAGTAGGAGGCGCTAAGCCAAGTATAGGCGCCTGTCCTGGCGACACTTTGTTAATCAAGTATCAGGACGAAAGTGACGCGTCTTTACAAAGTACCGTGGTTTCAAAAATAATTGACATATCAAGCTATGATCCAATATTTGCTACAGAAATGGATAGGTATGAGGTAGGCCACAAAATAACAGTAGTCATTAGCGATCCTGATGCAAACAGGGATCCCGACGTGGCAGACTCGCTAACAGATATCAAATTGACCTCTCCCAGCGACCTTGTCGGAAAGTCGCTTTCGGCGCTAGAGACCGGCAAAGATACGGGTCTTTTTGCCTTTTCCTTTTTGACATCGTTGTCTAGTCAAACCAGTGCTTTCTTTGTTAAACCCGGGGAAAATGTCACTATAAGCTATACTGACCAGTTCCCGGCCGATTTTGAAGATGAACAAAGCGACAGGGACTTCTCATTCCCAATCCATATCGATGAGACAACTGGTCAAGGGACAATGATGTCCACACAACCCTGGGTCAAAGATGCAATAGGAAACATCCTTGCTGAAATTTATGTGGGACAGCAGATAATCCTTTCAACCCAAGTGCGCAACAACAATGATGCTCCTGTGAACTTTGTTGCACTCATCGAAGTCAGAGACAGTGCGAGCATTACACAGTTTTTGGCATGGCAGACAGCGACCCTCGATTCAGACGGATCGATTGAGGTAGGATTATCATGGACCCCTGATATTGCAGGCACTTATTCAGTAAGAACATTTGCGATAAACAGCCTAAGTAAACCGCAGATATTGTCAGAAGTCGAGACAAGTGACTTGATCGTATCCCGTTGATTTTGATGGCTGTTGAAGTAATTTGAGAAAATGGCTAGTCTGCCTTCTACGTCATTGGTTTACATGCTGTTACTTTAATAGTATCGTCGAGAATACGAGCTACGAGATATCTCTAAAGAGACCATGATATGTAATGTCGAATTTCCAATCCGGGGTGCCAGCTGCTGAAATCAAGATGACTGGAAAAGTTATGGCTGCTATGATAATCTTGATATCGTCGTTGATGATAAGTGGTGTGCTTTACCACATTCTGCGCTCAGGCAATTTTGTCGAAGCGTTTTCGTCAGCATTGGGCATTGGTCTTCTTATCGCATTGACGGTAATTCCCTATGCTACTGCATACTATTTGTTTAAGAAATTTATCACACCCATAAGTAAGGTGCTTGCCAGTACTACTTCGGAATCATCGTATTTCCGTTTAACATACCACCTATTGAGAATCACGCTCGTATTGAATGGGGTCATATTCGTGGCAATTGTCGTCCAGATCATCACACTATCCCAATTTAGTGTAGCTCTGACAATGTTGTCGATACAACCAACGGCCATACTTGTCACGGTCCTCCTCAGCTATTTAGGCTACAAGTTCGTTTCGTGGTTTCGACAGAGTCGAGATGCCGCCACCCTATTTCTAGGTGTTGCGTTTGCGTGCGCTGCCTTTTCGAGTGCATTAAGCGACGTGGTAAATACTGTTTTCTTTTTGCTTGATGATCCAGGCCGCATGGAATCGATGAATATGCCAGTCATAACGGGCGATGATAGCGTAGATTCATTGGCTAACCTAAAGAGCGATTCGCGCTTGCATGATCTGTTTCTTATAATACAACTGCCTCTACGGATTGCCTTTTTCTTTTACTGGGTTGCAACAGTCATGTTGCTTCGCAAATATTCAGCAAGTATTGGGAAAGCACGCTTTTGGACTCTTGTCAGTCTTCCCCTAGTTACGTATGTAATTGCTAGCATTTTCATTTATGGCGGGTTTGGCTCGATATTGCTGCGAGGAATTATCTCTTCTGCATCTGCGCTCATCGCTGGGATTCTATTTGGAATCATCTTTCTGACAATTGCGAGACGATTTAGAAATGCGGGCAATGGAAAGGCTTACCCGAGCCCGAAACTAGAATCCGAGGATGCCAAGGGAAACGCGATATACAACTACTTGATGATGTCTGTCTTTGGCACGATACTATTCCTTGTATCAAGTGTTCCTCCGAATCACGTGATAGATTGGGTACACATTCCGTATCCTCCATTTGCCGATGTCGTTTGGACATTTAGTGGATTTGCGATATATTTGTACAGCTTTGGGCTGTTTTTCTCTACGGTTGCGATATCCCAGGACACCAGACTTCGCAAGTCGCTCAACAAGCTTGCGATGGAAGAAGCAGATTTGCTACGCAGCCTGGGCACAACCCGCATGAAGGAGGAATTGCAAAAGAAAGTTGCGAAAATATCAAAAGAACAGGCAGAACAGTTACGGGACCAGACCGGTATTGAACACAAGGTGAGCGACGAGGAGATGAAACAATATACCGACGAGGTAATGAAAGAGCTTCAAAAGATACCTAGAAAAAAATAACAACACCAAGAAGACAGCCTGTTGTATTAGTTACTATCCCCAGACGGCCTCATGCCTCGCGCAAGTCAGATACCTCATGACCTCGCAAGCATTGGTAAAAGGATACTTTGCGCGCAAACTGGGTTGATACACCGAATAACCGTCCTGTTTCTACTATAGATAAATAATAGCTAATTCAGCTGGTTCATGTTTGAAATCTCAAATCTTTATGCAGAGATCGATTGCGTTTACTCTGGCAGCAGCTCTTGTCGCCTCCGCTTTAATTTTGGCACCATCTGCTCAATCGTCGGCAGCAACGCAGCTACAAGGACGAATTACAGTAATGACGTGGAATCTTTCTGATGGCGCTAATTTGGCTCCATTGGCAGCAGCTACTACGGCGCCACAACTCTTTGCAGCAGTCGGGGCTGCGTATAATGGAATAGTAGCAACCAACTTCACAGAGCGAGCGGAAGCAATAGCCAAGCAGATAGAAATCAAGTCTCCGGATATGATTGGCGTGCAAGAAGCCATTTTGCTTAGAACGCAAACACCTGCTGATGGTCCGGCGACACCTGCTACCGATGTCACTTTCGATTACCTGCAGATTCTACTGGACAGCATGGAAGAGCGCGGATTGCACTATCACGTCGCAGTAGAGCAGACGGGCACAGACATTGAGGCGCCAGGATTATTCTCAACTGGACTCATGGACGTCAGGCTAACGGATAGAGATGCGATCTTGGTACGGGACGATCTTGAAAACTTTAGCATTTCTAATGAATCTGGAGGCAATTTTGCAGCAAAGCTATCGCTACCAACTGCGGTTGGGCCCATTGCACTACCTAAATCATGGGTATCAGTTGAAGTAACATTTACCAGCGGAGCGCAGGCGTAGGTTGTCTCTGCTCATCTCGAGCCGCTATCACCTGCAGTTCAGGTCGCACAGGCAGCGGAGCTAATAGCCGGACCGGGAAATACGGCGCTACCATTGATCCTAATTGGCGACCTTAATTCAAAGGCAGACTCCACAGGGACTCAGACGTATGCTAATTTGGTCGGCGCCGGCTTTAGTGACGCATGGACTTTACTTGGAAAGGGCAATGGCTTTACGTGCTGCCAGGATGCTGATTTGGATAACTCTGCGTCCACGCTGAACAGCAGAATTGACCTGGTAATGTTCAAAGGCAATTTTGCAGTAAAACAGAATGACATTGTAGGCGAGTCGACCAAGGACAAGACTTCCTCGGGACTTTGGTCATCAGACCATGCGGGAGTAGTGACAAGTCTGAAATTGACTGTAACGTCGAGCTAGGAGTGTAAGGAGTAGTCGTTCTCCCAACTATTTTTTTATTGATGGGCGGATGTCACAGTGCCATGAGGATTATCCTGGCCAGATCATAGCAGCCCTTGAAAATTATAGAAGCATAACCGCAGAATGAACATGTCCAATTCACATCTATACCGCATGTCGGACATACTGGAGATTAATTCTGACTCTGGAAGTCAGATGTAATCATCAGCAATAACGATGACAACTCTCGACGCCCAGATGCCAGGCTAGTCTCGTCTCAATATCTTGACATATCTCATTGGACTCGACACTTTAGAACTACTTGCAAAAGCCAAGGTAAATCCCACTTCAATCCCTAAGGATATTCGGACTTTCCACTGAGGTTTTGGTCTAGTCACCTACGACATTATTGTTGTAATTTGCTTCTCTTAGCTGCATTGATGTAGGCATCGATGAATGTCTTGGCATACAAATTTGCATATCTTTCTGTTCCCCTATGAGGTCCGCCTTGACTTCTGATATGGTGGTAGAACTCGTGCAAGATGATAAAAGGATTGTAAAAAACATCCGAGTTCATGGCGTATATCTTCCTCTCCCCTGGGATGTATACTGCATAAGCTGTCCTTCTCTTTCCCTTGACGGTACCGACCACAATTTCAGGCGACTCCACGTGGTAATACTTGCTAAGTAATTCCAGCGCTTCCTCTGTCTCCTTTGAAAGAATCATGTGAACGACTCTTACCTGAGTTATTTGGGGCGGGAGTGCAGCAGAAGCGACCATCCTGCTTGGATTGTTCGTGAGCCGATATAAAGTGCAACTGGAAATTACGATATTGACAATGCTCCTCAGATTCACCAGACATGTGTTCGCATGTATGGTAGCTCCCGAGTGAAAAGGGAAATGCGGCTTCCGTCAGTCTAGTTCTCTAGAATCTGCTTGATTTTTTCTCATGAAAGGAGAATCTGTTCAACCTTTGGATACACGAGCCGATCGATAAGGCGCCCTATCAACCAATAACCAAATCGGAATTCAAGCTCATCGATCACACGTGTCTCTGTGTCACTTACCTTGTTAAAGGAATGTCTGGGAGTCCATTTTAAGAGCCTGCTTTGCTGAACTTCATCTGAGAATTCGTGAAATTCATCAAAACTCATAATCTTTGAGTGCCAGTGTGTTTTCAGATATAGGCCCGTCGTTACTCGGAGATCTATGTTCAAAGATAATTGTTGAGTCGAACATTGCATCAAAACCTCATAGTTCGGCACAGCAAGGCGCTAGGTGGCATTTCCCGGATCACTTTTCAAATGATTGCCGCATCATTGCCTCACGCGAAGCTCATGGAGGCCATCGAATTAATAGGCAGGCGCGACGCGCCTGCCCTCCGCGAAGAGCTTGTCGCGAACACTGGGAGGGATGATTGAGCAGTTTGGAAAAATGGTGTAGACGACAACTAAATCGCCGTACACATTAATGAATGAAAAATGTTTATGGACAGTATGACAAACTGCATCAGGTTTATCTACTCATTGCTTGAGCAGAAAATGTAAAACGTAGCAGTTGCCAGGTGCTACAGTCTCAGATTCTATTGTACGCTGTTCAGCTTTGCCTGAATCTCTGGTTTCAGACTTTCAAACCTGGAATTGACCAGCTGACCGATTTGCGCTTCTTCTACCTTGGCAGTTCGCAATTGAGTTGTCCTTGCCTCAGGGTTACCGTCGTTGTATCTTGTTGCTGCGTTTGATGTTTGTGACATATCATCCATACACATCCATTGCTTATATGTTCGAGAAAATTAATGTGTGATAAAATATCCTGAAGGGAGCGTGCCGGTTCAGAAATTGATAGCTGAACAGCTCTGGCAAAGGCTGAAATGCTTGCTATATTGTGCTTAATTCCAATTAGGGCGATTTAGTACCTTATACTACTCAAATATTCGCCACAATAGTGCGATCGATGTGATGACTTGGCCATGGCATGAAAAGTAATCTTTTATCGGCTCTGCTAATCTTTTTGATTAGCTAATCCAGACATCCGTTTGACTAGCTGATAGCTGCTGTTGTGACATTGACAGGAGCACATTTTGGTATTGTCTGAACCATCCACCATAGTCTTTACAATTCCGTCGCAAGAATCATGCTCATTTTGAACGCAACTAGCAGAATTACTCATGATATCAAATAGCGACAAGCAGTTAAGTAGGTTGTTAATGTGAAGATTCCTCTGCTGCCAATGGATCCCATGTTGCTGTGACCAAATCGCGGCTACATCAGGGGCGTTTTACGAGTGCTTTGCCATATTTTCTTTCAATTAGCTTACTCCCATCGACTGGGCATTTACCATCAAAATCAGTTCCATGAATGCTGGCATGCACAATCTGTGACTCTTTATTGCATCTGAAAAGAGGTATTCAGCCTAGTCCGCATTAACATCAGTGAGAACCTGATCGAGGCCTGAGCTACCAAGTGGCAACTGCAATTCAGATTCACAGACGGCACAGGTAAAGTGATAAATTTGCATTATTGCAATTTTATAATCTCGTCCCACGTCCCGGTTAGCGAAAACATAAAATATTTGCTGTTATCTTTCGTTTCGAACTGAAGGATGTCACCAGCGGCTATCTGAATCTTGAACAACTTGTTCAGATATTGCATAAAGCTGGGACCTGCGACTATGCTCTTGGCCCCGTGCTCAACCGGCTTGTTGTAGTATTTCTGTAGTGCTTCATTAAGGCCGATATCACTGAGTTCTTCAACCAGCTGGCCTAGATCTACATACGTTGAGTTTCTTTTGTATACTCGAATTGTTGACATCGCAGAGCCTATCTCCTGTAATCATAAGCAAGAACTACCTTAAAGCATTTCCTTATGCATAATATTGAATTTGTGATAAAACAGATATAGCTGATAACAGATTCTAAGAAGTGAAATGATGAGAGTATGCAAATCATGCGGAAAGGAGTTCCAGAGCTTCACCGAAGGAGTGGT
>JAKEIF010000069.1 GCA_022545875.1 Nitrososphaera sp. | reverse complement strand
CGATATACTCCGACGACGGAAGCGTGCTCTGGCAAAAGATGGATCAGCCGGGAGTAGGGGGATCTGCAGGAGAGCGCGTCATTATAGGAAATTACACAGGCCCTGTCACCATAGAAATAACGGACATCCGGCCAGGGAGTGAAACTGCGACGGCTGCTGGTGACATGACAGATTCTGTCAGATTCACTGCAAGTGTTGTGCCAGAGTTTCCGCTAGTTGCCGTCCCGCTTGTGGCATCAATCGCCGCCGTCCTCTTGGTCCTAAGAATACGAGCCGCTAGGCCGCTGTAGGCCTGAATAATATGTAACATTACTCTAAAAGCGATAAATTGCATGTTCCAAGATTTTCTTCATGAGCGAAATAATTTCATGGGACAAGGCCATAGACAAAAAGGTCAAGTCAAGCGATGACAAAGATCTAGGAAAGGTCCAGTCGATAACACGCGATTATGTTCAGACAAAGGAAGGCATGGTTTCAAAGAATTACTACTTTATTCCAAGGTACTATATCACAGGCTATGACGGAAGCAGCATATGGGTATCACTCACAAAAGATGAAGTAAAATCAAGGTTTGAAAGTGAAAGCGAACCTGACATTACACGATGGCAGACTCCGGAGTACGAGCATCGCAGGACAACCATGTCTGCCCAATACCCGGACTTTGAAGCCAGCATTCCGGCCTACGGAGCTTCAACTGACAAAGGTGTTCCACTGTCCTGGGACAAGATAATCGGCAAGGACGTAAAGTCGGCAGACGACAAAGACGTCGGCAAGGTAGAAAGCATTTCCACAGACTATATCGAGGTGAAAGAAGGCGTCGTCAGCAAGAAGCACTATTTCGTTCCAAAATATTACATCCAGGGATATGACGGGGACAGTCTCCATACGTCACTTACAAAAGATGACCTAAAGTCCAAGTATGAGCGAGATAGCCCTCCTTCGCCAGAAGAATTCCAGCGGGTGGAATACAAGGAGCGTATGAGGACTGTTGAGCAGCAATATCCGCAGTTCCTCCACGGCGTTCCATGGATGGCAAGAGAACCCGATACGCGGATCCCAGTAGACTATTCGGGTACGACTTACAACATCCCCTGGGATGAAATCATTCACAAGCATGTAAGGACGACTGACAATGTCGAAGTTGGCTATGTCGAGCGGGTAGGAAACGAATTTCTGGTCGTACGGGAAGGTGTTGCCAACGTGCACATTTACTATGTCCCCAAGGCATACATCAGGGATTACGATGGCGCGCAATTGTTCATCGACGCACCGAGTACACTTGTTCGAGCCAAGTTTGAGAAGGATAGCGAGCCCAGCCAAGAAGAAATGAGAACACTTGCGTCAGAGGCGCCGCGATTACGCAGAGGAAGGACGCAGCCTGCCACGGATCCAAATAGGGTGACTATAGAGGAAGACGTCGATCTGACTCGCGTCTCGGAAAGCAGCTAGCCTAATTTTATCAAAGGCGCAAAGGTGCTCAGCCATTCCCGGTGGTTCTCGTAGTCAGAATCTATTGCTCGCACAAGTGCCCAAAAGCGGGGCGAGTGATCTAGTACGCTCAGATGGGCCAACTCGTGAATCATTACATAGTCAATAACTTCTGGCGGGGCGGCTGCAAGCATCAGGTTAAAGTTGAGGTTCCCTTTCTTCGAACAACTGCCCCACCTGGATCTTTGCCTTTTGATGGATACTTTATTGTACTTTAGGCCCATCTTCTCCGCCAAAAAAGGCAATCGTTCGCTTACTATCGCGCCAGTCTGCTGCCTAAACCACTCCTGCTGATAGCTCTTTGTTCGCCTCTTGTCAGGAACATGAAAAGTGATGGTCCCAAGTGCATCCGATACGACGGCAGAAAAATTACGATCGCCTACGACGAAGGAGCGATAGCGAACACCTCGATATAGAAGCGAGCCCGGATCGAAACCTCCGCATTTCTCCCTTAGTCTTTCATAGTATCTTGCGGTCCTCCGTAACCAGTCCTGCTTGCTGCTCACAAACTCTGACAATTCCATCGAATCGAAATTTGTAGGAACCACAGCGCGGACTCCTTCGATACTTGAAACTAGCCTTAGTCTTCGAGCCCTCGGGCTTGTCCTGATACGAATTTCCAAAACCTGGCCGTTACCAAGATCCAAGGACAAGGACAAATCGCTTTGATTTTTTCAGGGGAGTTAAAGAATGTTAGTGTTCTAGCCACCTTTGACCGCCAAGGGAACCTACGTTTTTGTCGAATTCAATCGATCAATGAACGGGGTTTGCCGCTCGAGCCTACCGAAAGCCTATTTCTCAATTCCACTTTGATGGATGCGACACACCTATCCGATGACTCCTTGCCCAGTACTTTTACCATCAGGTTTTCCAGGGTTGCAGGATTTGCCACGATATGATCTTCAGTCAATTTGTAGCAGAGCCTCAGGGTGTTGAAAAAGAGATCCGCCACTTCGCTTCCTCCAAAAGCCGAGTCTATTCCCTTCTTGGAAATCCCAATGATTTCGTAGGGGTCCCATTGCCTGCTGGCGGAAGTGTGAACGGTAGAGTAGTGAGCGTTCAGTATGGCAAAAAGATTAGAGAGCGAAATGCTTTCAAGAGCCTTTTCACTGTAACAGCATACGGATTCAAAGGGAATATTGAATCTAGTGCCAATCATT
>JAKEIF010000068.1 GCA_022545875.1 Nitrososphaera sp. | reverse complement strand
ATATCGATAACTCCATTTAGCTATTACATAGAGAAATACCTGATGCGAGTAGGGCTTGTGAAAAAGGCGCCGACACCCCGGGCTGCCGTTAGGATGGCCAAAATGATGCTTGCTGACAGCAAGTATCAACATGTTCAGAGAAAAAAAGCCAAGAGGATTCTAGAGAGCATGGAAGACCCGACAGACACTATGGTCAGAGCCATAAACTCCGTAAGATTATAAAGATGTGAAAGATAGGTGAATTTACGCCCGGAAGCCCGGTGGAGGAAAATTGCTATTTTCCGCCGATTGTAGCGGCCAAGCATAGGGGCCTTTGGAGCCCTTGACCCCAGTTCGAATCTGGGCCGGGCTATTACAATAAATAGAAAGCGGCTGAATCTGCAGCAGTGGGCAGAAAAAAAGTCTATGTGACTCGAAAATTTCCCGGTGATGGAATGAGCACTCTTTCCAGGCATTGCGACGTCCTGCTCAACAAGAAATCTGACCCACCGTCCAGAAATGAAATTCTGAGGAATATAGCAGGAAAGCACGGCGTCGTCTGCATGCTCTCTGACAGGATGGATAAAGAAGTCATGGAAGCTGCGGGCGCGCAGTTGAAAGTGATAAGCTCGTACAGCACGGGATTTGAGCACATTGATGTCAAAGAGGCCACAGCACGAGGTATCTATGTTACGTTGACGTCCGATATACTTGCAGAAGCAACCGCAGACCTTACGTTTTCATTATTGCTCGCATGTGCCCGCAACTTGGTGGAGGGCGATCGAATGGTCAGGGCGGGCAGGTGGAATGTTGGATGGAAGCCTGATCTTCTACTTGGTACTGACGTTCATGGAGCCACACTTGGGATCATTGGCTTGGGCAGGATAGGATCCGCCGTAGCCAAAAGGGCAAGAGGATTTGGGATGAATATCCTTTACAATAACAGAAATAGGAACTTGCAGAGTGAACACGAGCTGGGGGCAAAGTATGCGGACCTCGACCAACTGCTCTCGCAGAGCGACTTTGTCTCCATCCATGTGAGCCTAAACGAGGAAACCCGGGAGATAATAGACATGTCAGCGCTTCAGAAAATGAAGCGTACGGCATTTCTGATAAATACTTCAAGGGGGCAGGTGGTCAATGAGAGGGATCTAATAGTGGCCCTAAAGAACAAACTCGTAGCCGGAGCGGGATTGGACGTATTCCAAAAGGAGCCCCTCTCCAAAACAAGTCCATTGACCAAAATGCAAAATGTAGTCTTGCTGCCGCATATCGGTAGCGCATCCATACAGACGCGGTCGAGGATGGGCGATGCTGCTGTACGGAACCTCCTCGAAGTGTTGGAAGGGAAGAAACCCGACGGTAGATTTCTGGTCAACCCAGAGGTCGCAGAATTTCGGTGATGCTAAAAGAACTATATGCATTTAGAAACTATACAACCCATGATCCTTTCAAACAAATACATCCTGCCAGTTCCCGCGGCTAGCCTGGAGCGAATCGATCGGAGTTCTTCACCTGCCCATACAGGCAAACTCAGAAACGCAATTGACCTGATTGCACCTGTCGGCACTCCAGTCTTTGCCGCGGCGGATGGAGTAGTCAGGTTCGTGAACGACGAATCGAACACCGGTGGTCCTAGCATTGAATACTGGAATGACACTAACTTTATCGTGATTGAACACCCAGGCGGTGAATACTCTCGCTACGACCACTTGGAATTCAAAAGTGCGCAAGTCAAGCCGAACCAGCCGGCGAAATCAGGTCAGAGTATCGGTCGCGTCGGGATGACTGGTTTTACCTATCTGCCGCATCTACATTTTCAGGTGTTTGTATTTACCGGTCCCAACCTACTGATGGATTTTGACACTCTGCCAGTACCGGACTTTGCATGACTCCCGACCCGAAAATCATCTTACCTAACCGATAAAAGCAAAGCAGCCACCCATAAAACATGACAACGATTTCTTCTATGCAAGAATTCACATGCGACATATGCAACAGGCGTTTTGATTCGCGCGAGGGCCTGAGAAGCCATAGGGATGCACATGAGTCAGGAGATGTAAAGAAGCAGATGACACTCCCAAGTACGCGCACAGTAGCATTAGTGGCGGGAATCACGGCAGGGATATTGGTGGCTAGCATTATCGCTTGGCGGATTGCAAGGCGAAAAAGTCAACCAAGATACTAGCTTGCAGTCGTCGCTAGCTTGATTCCCAAGCCTTCTTTTTCTTGTCGTATTCTGCACGCGAGTAAGCAGCCCTTGCGGGATGGCCCATTACAACAGTATCAGCAGGCACATCCTTTGTAACTACAGAAGCCATTGCAACTACGCTGTTTCTACCGACCCGTACGCCAGGTTTAAAGACAGATCTTCCGCCGATTATCGCACCGTCTTCCACAACCACGCCGATCATTTTGGGGCTCATCGGGTATGGATCATTTGTAAAAGCAGCGGCGGGACCAATGAAAACATTGTTTCCGATTACTGTCAGAGGCGGGATGTACACAGAACCCTCGATCCTCGTGTTGCTCCCTATTTTGACTCCATAGTCCACATGAGTTAGAGAACCAATCATTACGTTGTCACCAATCTCAGCCTTGCTGCCGACATAGGCAAAGTGCCAGATCTTTACGTTATTTCCGACCGTCGCGTCCTTTGCGACAAAGTTTAGCACTCCATCGGGAGCGACATATTTCCCCAAAGTTTCAGAGATGCCATGGATTTCCTTGCTTTATAACTTTCTCAGGAATTCTACTCTGCCATTTATGCAGAAATTCCAAGTCCTCCGCCTTCTTCCGAAGCTCATCAGGGAGCATGACGGGGATTTCTTCCATGATCGGGTAGTATCTATTGCATTTTGTGCATAGCAGTAATCCATCTATGACGTTGTCGTCCTTTGACTGCATCTCGATAAGCTCAAGCGGATAATGTTTGTCTATGGGACATGCCAGAATATCGAGCATGGATTTCTTCATTATGGCTTCAAGTCCAGATATACGGGAGAGCCGGTATTGCTTGAAAGTATCGCTGCCTCTGCTACGCGTGTAACATTGGTGGCATCCGCCGCGCTAACCACTAACTTTGACTTGCCTTCGATTGCTTCGATAAAGTTTCGCAGTTCTAGTGTAAGGGGCTCTTGGAATTGGCGCCGAGGCACTATCGTGGCATCAGCGTGATCGATTCGGATCTCT
>JAKEIF010000067.1 GCA_022545875.1 Nitrososphaera sp. | reverse complement strand
GTGTGTAGATGAGGAGCTTGTTTCCAAGACGCATGTTTGCCCTTAACTTTAGGAAAAACGCCATCAGCAAGTGGACTATGCCTATTGCGACTGAGACCTTGAGGATCTTGATGACTTGGTCAAAGGTTAGCTCTGACACGGACAGCAGGCCAACGAACGGCAATGCTTCTGGTATGAACGCTAGAGGCTCGATGTGATCCAAGTGGAACCCAAATATCTCGCCCGTGCCCATGCCAGCAACCGCCGCTGCAAGGCCGCTGGCGGCAATCAGCGTTCCCCAGACTCTAAGCCTCCCCGTCCCCCTCGTGCGGAAGAGCATGCCCAGGCCGAAGAGCAGGAGCCCGTGTCCAAGGTCTGCAAACATTAGCCCGTAAAAGACTGGCCATACAAACGCGATTATCGGAGTCGGGTCGACCTCGCCGTACCTTGGGAGTCCCTGAGTCTCGGTGATTACCTGAAAGTTTTGAGTATATTTCTTGCTTGTGAGCAGCGTAGGAAGGACTTCCCTGCCATGCTCGCCTTCTTCGCCGTCTGCCGCAAGGTTTGCATCCTCTATTACAGAAACATAGTTTGACGTCAGCTTTTGGAATTTTTTCTCCATGTCGTGCGGGATGTAGCCTTCAATGACTGCAAAGTTCTTTGTGCCGCCCGGCTTGCGCGTAATTTCCAGGACGTCCTTGGCCATTCTTGCTGCCTCCTGAAGCGATAGGAGCTTGGCGACAATATCCTTCTTTGTCTTTTCAACCTCCTTGTCTACCTTCTCCGACTGGGCCTCCAGCTCCTTGACCTTTTGCTTTGCAAGTGTGTTTGCCTCGCTTGGGTTCTGCGGCATATTAGCCGGGATCTGGAGAGGGTTGACGCCAAAGCTTCGAAGGACCTTGAGGATGCGCTCCGCGTCTTCGGAAGAGCCCACGATGGTAAGCGCCGCCTTGTTCTCGCTGAGCTTTGAAGAAAATACCGCAAGGTCCTCAAGGCTTTTTCGGATTTCAGCCTCGTCTTTCGAATCGACTATAAAGATATTGGCAAAAAAGTTCTGCAGCTTGCCAAAGCGCCTCAGGTCAAGGCTCAGGGCGCCGGCAGTCTCTACAATGGACTGCAGGTTGTTGTATTCCTCAAGCTGCCTTGTTATCCTGTTCCGCTCGTCAAGGACTTTTTTCGGGCCCTCGAGCAATTTTGCAGCCCTGTCTTCAAGGTCTGCGATAAACCCGCGGATATCGTCAACGGCGTATTCAGTCTTGCCCTTTGGCGCGCCCTTGAACATCGTGGCCATCACGCCTGTCTCCGGCGGAATGCCCAAGGCCTTCACCACTTCGTCAATGTCCTGATATAGCTTTTGGGCTTTTAGAAGCAAGTCGTCATAAAACGGGTTAAGGTGTTCAGAAGCGCTCTGGATTGGGTGGAACCATTCTAGTTCTGCCAGCCTGCTGACCGCCTCCTGCGTTTCCATCCTTGGCAGGACGATGGTTGCCTTCATCAGCCTGGCTAGTCCCATTTCCAGTAGGTGGTGAATTCTATCTCTTTAAAATCCTTTCCACCTTTTGTGCATTGACTCGATATCGTGCCTGTCGGGCCCGCGTGCCGTACTGGCAAATGGAATTGGTATTAAGAGGGTGCACAGAGTATGAATCCGGTCCGCAGTATGTCACAAACCAAGAGCGCTTTGATGGATTTGCTAAAGGCAATCGACAAAGAGATCCCGCCTGAATGCATGATTACGCTTGTCGGTGCCGGAGACACTGCGCTGGCCCTACTTGACATGAAGGCGCCTGGCATTCATCTCGACTTTACGGGCCCCGAGCAGGACATTGCAGTATTCAACAGGGTTGGCGTAACTCTTCCTCCTCGGGGTTTTCAGGTTCACACCTGGGACAACGGCATGGTCTTTGGACTGCAATTGCCTGACGACTATTTGAAAACCAGCCTGCCGGTAAATGCAGGCTTGGCCAGAATCGACCTGCGCACCCTGCATCCCTTGGACATTGTGGTTACAAGAATTGAGAAGTTGACTGAAAGCGACATGCGGGACATAAAGACCTGCATCAGGCAATTCAAGCTCGGCAAGAACCAGATCTCAAAACGGGCCAGGGCTCTTCAGCATGTTGGCAACGAATCAAAGTTTGAAAGAAATCTTGAATACGTCCTGGGGCTGTACGCATAGATCACAGTTCGCTATTGTAAAATAGAAAAGGTGT
Organism: Nitrososphaera sp.; assembly: GCA_022545875.1. Lineage (GTDB taxonomy): Archaea > Thermoproteota > Nitrososphaeria > Nitrososphaerales > Nitrososphaeraceae > Nitrososphaera. The sequence continues at coordinate 6,265 of JAKEIF010000067.1, read as the reverse complement.
CGCCCAAAAACGGGCGGGGTTTTCTTACTGGCCCAAGATGATGAACATCATGACTATACCATAGATAGCGATTGACTCGACCATACCTACGATGATAAAGACGCTGGACTGCATCTTGGGGTTTTCGCTGATTGCTGCCAGACCCGCGGCGCCTACGAATCCAAGGCCAAAGCCAGCGCCAAGCGCTGCCAGGCCGAACGCCATGCCTGCGGCAATAAACTTGAATGAGCTTGATTCTCCGCCAGTTTCCTGCGCAAACGCTGCCGGGTTTGTTGCCATAAAGCCTGAGAAGGCTATTGCTGCGAGAACTGGTAAAAAGATCGCACGTCCCTTCATATCCAAAGTCCGAACGCTTACAGCCATATTTAATATTATCTAAACAGTCGAGTGAAAAGTAATGAAAAATGGAAGAAAGCTATGGCTTATGCCCAAACGTCAATGCATGTCTAACCATGTTGATCCGCTTCTGTCGCGGAATTGCTCCTCTGAAAATATCCTTTCAAAAAAAGATAGTAACGGAAAGCAAGCGAAGGTCAGTTCCTTCCGGCGGATCTGACCACACGCTAAATAAGCATCTTCTTTCAATCAAGACAATGAAGAGGAAACGAAATGCCTTACATTAATGTCGGACAGGAAAATTCAGGCAGCATTGACCTGTACTACGAGGACCATGGCGATAGTCGGGTTGCCAAGATAGGGGCTGCTCGCGTTTTACGCAGGGTTAATCCCAAAAGAGTCTGGACGCACCGAGGACTTTGTAGTCAGCAGGATCCAGATATACGCTAACCTCAGGCATTTCAATCGTTCCGAAGCCTTCCTGATCTCCATTCGCGCCTTCAGTGCTCGCCGAAAAAAAGGCCACGATCACTTGATGCGAATCAGGAAGGAACTCAAAGCCCGGCCGCAGAGCTTGGTTTCCGTTATCAGGCATGTACTTTCTATCATCGACTTCAAAGCTGTCCAAGTACGTGACACCGCCCGCGATCGTCCCTGATGAGTTAAACCGGGAATAGAAATCACCCACAATCTTCTCATCAGCGGCAGCGTTAAGAGCTCTGTCAGCGACATCGCCTGGGATGTACTTCTTATGATGACCACGCTGGACTTCGAATATACCGTCGATTTCGTTATAGCCGAATCTCATGACATAGGTTTCGTGTGCGCCGGTTCCCGCTACATTGGCTGTCGCATTGGTGTGCAACAAGTACGAGTCTCGCCCGTTGTGGAACTGCATGCCTATCCTTTCCATGTCGATAGTTACTGAATCATACGCGATGTCTTGGAACGGTTCCATGCTAGCAACGTACAGGCTGCCAAGCGATGTCTTCATCCGCTGGATTGCCTCAGGTTCCGTATCTTCAAAGTCCATGACTTTATCGATTTGCAGGGGAAACCCGCTTGCTCCGACCTCGGAAAACACGAGTGGGGATAGGACTTCGGGCGACTCGAAATCCGAAATGACGAGGATCCTGATATGGAATGAGCCCGCAATCTCCGGAGTCCAAGTCGTTGCGACCTCCACATAGGAATTCTCTGGAACGCTTACCTCCCGCCATTGCAGGCCCTGAGTCACTTCTCTCGCGTCCCTGATTTCGACTATCAACACGGCGTCCTGCGCTGATGAGCCGTCATTGTGCAAGTTTGTCGTTATCTGGGTCTCTTGTCCGAGCCTGGCGAATACTGTCGGTTCTCCTTCTAGGTCTAGGAGTAAGGGGCCGGACGGACTTACCTGCAGATCAGACTGGGCATGAGCTTGCTGGACCCATGCAAGGATCAGACTCGTAGCAATAAGTCCAGCATAGACATCCGTCCATCGAACTGTTCTCCAAACCCTAGGCAAGTCCATGTGGCCCTTGGCCATTATTTCTTGAGGTATTCGCTGCTAGGTATTAGAGATTTGGTTGAAGCTGTGTAATACCTGTCGAACGTTCCCATGCTTGAGGGCACGGTTCTCGCAAAAATGTCGAACTTGTATTTTCCTGCGACAGGCGCCGTGAAGTATATGACCTCGACATTGTCTATGGTGCTCTACCGATCTATTGGCAGGCTAGTCGCTTGGAGTTAGAATTCGATTTTTCCCATTCTGCCGGTTCTATAGTCATCTATTGCCTGTTGGATTTCCTCTTCGGTGTTCATTACAAATGGCCCATAGCGCGCAACTGGCTCATTTAGCGGAACGCCCGCGATTATGAGCACATCCAGTGGCGACGCGGCTTCGTCTGGGACACTTATCGCAATTTCATTGCCATCGTTTCCAAACAGTACAACCTGCTCTCTCTGCGCGCGCTTTTCATCGGCTCCGAATAGGCCCTCGCCGCCTACAATATACGCAAACGCGTTAAAGTTTTGCGGTACCGGCTGTACGACGCTTGACCCGGGCTGGAGCGTAAAGTGCAGATAAATTATTGGCGTCCGCGTGTCTATCACAGCGCGTTTTCCAAGGGATTCTCCTGCAATCACCTTGACCTTCACCCGCCCGTCGGCGCTCTCAGCTATGGGTATCTTGTCGCTCTTGATGTCCTGGTACCGTGGCTTTATCATCTTGTCGCTCTTTGGCAGGTTGACCCAAAGCTGAAAGCCGTGCAGCCGCCCGCCCCCGCGCGCAAATTCCTTTTCAGGCATTTCTGAATGTATTACTCCCGCGCCTGCAGTCATCCATTGAACGTCGCCGGCGGATAGCTTGCCAGAGTGCCCTTGCGACTCCCTGTGCTCAAATTGGCCATCGAGCAGGTATGTTACAGTTTCAAACCCTCGGTGCGGATGATCTGGCGCTCCCTTTGCTTCCCCGGACGCCAAGTCCATGGGACCCATTTCGTCCAGCAACATGAACGGATCGACATCTAGCACCGAGCGAGTAGGAAATGACCTGTGCACGAGGAATCCTTCTCCCTCAGTCGTCGTAGTACTGTCCCATACGCGGGTAACTTTTCGACCTGTAGCCTTCTTGTTCAATAACGAATTATTTTCAGTTTTGACCATGGATAGAATGCGTATTTCAAGTTATTAAGCCGGGTAGCAAATGCCAACTGAGCAAGTTTGCCGTGCCGCACATGGTAAGGCTGGGCTAACCGGATCGTAGTTACAGTGAAAAATGGAAAAAAGCGCTAGACCTTTGCGAGGGCCTTGCGCTTGTTCGCCGAAATCTCTTCTTTGACTTTTTCGACCAGCGAGTCTCTCTCTGACTTTAGCTGGGCCTTTGACTTTTCTACATGGCTTGAAATTTCTGTCATTTCGCTGCAGCCTCTGCCTCTGCCAGTTTTTTTCTGTCAAGCACTACTTTAACCTTCTTGAGCCTGACAAACTCTTCGCGCTCGCGCTCCTCAAGCGTCGCCTTGATAAACGCAACCGCGTCCTGGTACTGGGGGATAATGACGTATTCCAAGGCGTTGATAAGTTTCTGTGTGCGCTCCAGCTCCTTTGCCAGGCTGAAAATCGCGTTTTCATATTCGGCGGCCTTGCACACTCCGGGGAGCATGTTCTTTATCAGTTTGGCCGCCTTGTCTACTGAAGAGTTTGTCTCGACAAACCCATAAGACAGAGACTGGCCGCCTTCCCTTGTCTTGACCTGAAGCGTTGGAATTTTGACATCCACAAGGCGCCTTACGTTGACGTCTACTTCCATCACGCTTGGAGTAGAGTCGGATACTGATTCAAGTGTGGTGGTGCCAAGCGACATGTACGCCTGGTATACCGCAGAATAGATTTCGCCAAGGGGGGTCCAAATGTCCTCCCTTGCCTTGTTTGCCTCTTCGATCATTTCGTCTATCTTTTTGAGCAGGACTTCTCGCTTGTCGTCGAGGATCTTGTGGACCATCTTGGCTACCTGCATCGAGCGCCTTATCTTGATAAGCTCGATTTTTGTTGCAGAGACCCTTCTTCCAAACGACATGGCTATTTCGCCTTGTAGTATTGCTTTACGTGCTTGTCCTTGATCTTTGTCAGCTCGCCTTCTGGCAGGCTGGAGAGCACATCCCAGGCCTTTCCAAGGGTCTCGTCCAAATTCCGGTTCTCGTCAGCGGACTGCTTCAGGAACTGCTGCTCAAACATGTCGCCGGCGTCGAGATATTTCAGGTCTACGCCGGTAAGCCCGGCCCTGCCAACGATTTCGGCCAGCGCCCTGACTTCCTGCGCCCTCGAATAAGCGTCATACATCTGGTTGCCTACCTCCATGTGGTCTGACCTTGTCTTGCCCTCGCCGACTCCGTCCTTCATGAGACGTGAAAGCGACATGAGCACGTTTACCGGAGGATAGACTCCCTTTCTGAACAGGTCTCTTCCTAGAACGATCTGACCCTCAGTAATGTATCCAGTAAGGTCTGGAATTGGGTGAGTGATGTCGTCTGCCGGCATTGAAAGGATTGGCACCTGCGTAACGCTTCCGTTCTTGCCCTTTATCCTGCCTGCGCGCTCGTAGTTGTTTGCAAGGTCGGTGTAGAGGTATCCGGGATATCCCTTTCTGCCGGGCACTTCTTCTCTTGCCGCACTGATTTCCCGCAGCGCTTCGGCATAGTTGGTCATGTCAGTCAGGATTGCAAGCACGTGCATGCCAAGGTCAAATGCAAGGTATTCAGCTACAGTGAGCGCGACTCTCGGAGTGATGATTCTTTCAATCGCCGGGTCGTCTGCCAGGTTGAGGAACAGGACCGATCTCCTCAGCGCGCCAGATTCTTCAAGGCTGCGCTTGAAATACTGGGCCTCAGAATACTGCACGCCAATTGCTGCGAAAACGACAGCAAAGTCTTCCTTTGTCCCCACAACTGATGCCTGCCTTGCAATTTGGGCTGCCAGTATGTTATGAGGCATGCCAGAGCCGGAAAATATCGGGAGCTTTTGACCCCTTACAAGTGTGAGCATGCCGTCAATGACAGAAACGCCCGTCTGGATAAACGAAGTCGGGTATTCGCGTCTTTCCGGGTTCATGGGCTCGCCGTTGACATCCAAGAACTTGTCTGCGATCGGGTCAGGCAGGCCGTCGTTTGGCCTTCCAAGGCCGTCAAACACCCTGCCCAAAAGCTCTTGAGACACTGGCATTTGCATCGTCCTGCCGATGAACCTGGCCTTTGTGCCTGTAATTGTAAGACCTGTCGTGCCTTCAAAGACCTGGACGACTGCCTTTCCAAAGCCGACTTCAAGGACCCTGCCTAGCCTGCGCTCGCCCTCTGACGTCTCGATTTCTACCAGCTCGTCAAATGATGCCTTGGTAATCCCGTCAATTATCATGAGCGGCCCCTTGATTTCGGCGACCTTTGTGTATTCTACGCCTGCTGTTGTTTCTGGCAACTCTTACCCACTCCTCTGCATCGGGGCGGCTTCACTTGGAGCCTTGTTGAACTGCTTGTCTATCTCTTTGTCAAGGTCATCGAGTTTGCCCAGCTGTTCTTCAGGGATTTCGAACTTTGCCTTGAGAAGCGCCGGAATCACTGGCATTGCCCTAATGTCTGCAAGAGTAGTTCCAGCCTTGAGTGCCTTCTGCGCCTCCTTGTAGAATTTCACCATCAGCTTTACCAGCTTTACCTGTTTTTCAGGGCTGCAATACGTGTCAACCTTGTCAAACGAATTTTGCTGCAATATTCCGATCTTGACCATTCTTGCGACTTCAAGCACCAGCTTTTCTTCGTCTGGCAGAGCTTCTGGACCGAGCAGCCTAACGATTTCTTTCAACGTGTCTTCCCTTTGCAGCACATGGTAGGACTCTGCCCTCAGGTCGTACCATTCGCCGGTGACATTTTCCTTCCACCACTTGCTGACGTCTTCAAGGTAGCCCGAGTACGACTGCATCCAGTTTATGGACGGGTAGTGCCTTGAATATGCAAGCCTCGTGTCAAGGGCCCAGAAGGTCTTGATGAAGCGGATAGTGTGCGTGGTAACCGGCTCGGTAAAGTCAGCGCCCGACGGCGACACTGCGCCTACCAGCGTGACAGAGCCTGCCCTGTTTGGTGATCCAAGCGCCCTTACCCTGCCTGCGCGCTCGTAAAACTCTGCGAGCCTTGACGCGAGGTACGATGGGTAGCCTTCTTCTGCGGGCATCTCTTCAAGTCTGCCAGACATTTCGCGCAGAGCCTCGGCCCACCTGCTTGTCGAATCGGCGACCAGCACTACGTCAAAGCCCATGTCCCTGTAGTATTCCGCCATTGTGACTCCCGTGTAAATAGACGCCTCTCTTGCCGCGACTGGCATGTTGCTAGTGTTTGCGACAAGGACTGTCCTTTCCATCAGGGGCCTGTTGGAGCGCGGGTCAATCAGGTGTGGGAATTCGACGAGCACT
>JAKEIF010000066.1 GCA_022545875.1 Nitrososphaera sp. | reverse complement strand
ATCCGGAGACTGCGACTACATGACCCGGCCTTGCCCCTGCCCTTGTGGACATTCTAGAAGCCCCGATGTCGCCGACCATGCAGCAGTCGATGACGAGTTCCTCCGCCTCATTAGTATCTCCCCCAACTATTTTCACATTGAATTCCTCGGACGCTCGCGCAAACCCGTCTGCAAGCCCTCTCACAAATTTTGGTTCAAATCCTGAAGGCAATCCAATTGACACCATAGCGGCAGTGGGTCTTGCCCCTTTGGCAGCTAGGTCGCTGGCACATGAAACAAGGCTTTTTCTTGCAATCTGCCAAGGTTTCATGCGCGGAGGAACGTCTGTGCTTGAGACCAGCATGTCGCACTTTAGAACAGTGCTCCTGCCAATTCGAGCAACGTCGTCCAGATCCTCAATGCCAAATCTTTTGGCGAAAATGCTGATTATCTCTTTTTCACTTAAGCTGTTCATAAACTGACTTTACCTTCTCGCTTGCCTTGTTGTAGAGTTGTTCTGCCCTGGCGGCTCTCGATTCTACCGAAATCCTGATAGCATGCTCGGTGTTTGACGGTCTTACCAGTATCCATGAATCCTCATCCACTATTGCCTTAACCCCGTCACCGGTGACCACTGAAGATGCGTCGGCCTTTAACACGTCTTCAAGCCGGTCGATTACAGCCTTGTGCTGCGAAGAATCTGCAGCTATTTTTGATCTGACCTGGGAATACTGGGAGGCGAATGCAATACACTCCTCAATTGTTTTCTTTTCAAGAGTCGAGATAGTGGCTGCTGCGAGCAGCCCGTCCCTGCACATGTTAAAGCGAGGCATGATAAATCCCGCGCTGCTTCCCTCACCACCAGCATCCGCACTTTCCTCGAGCATTTTTCTGACAACGTTTGCTTCACCCACTTTGGAGTGACTCACTTTGCCGTTTCTGTCTTTGACATATTTTTCGATGGCTATACTCGTGTCTATGCTTACAACGAAATTCTTCATCCCCATCTCTATCGAACGTGCAACGCAGAGGAGAAGAGTGGCATCAGAGCCAAGTTTCGCACCCGCAGTGTTGACGACTACTAACCTGTCTGCGTCAAGGTCAAGCGCAAAACCGTGGTCAAGCTTGTTAGAAGTAACAAGCGATCGCAGATCGTCAAGTGGGTCAGCGGTTGGATCGGGCCCCCTAGAAGACACTCCTGAAACGGCGTTGACGCTGAAGTATTGGTGACCCAAATTTTTGAATAAGCGCTCCGCATATCCACAGGCAGCCCCTCCGCCAAGATCGATACCGATTCTTACTTTGGAATCTGATCTAGTAATTTCTGCGATTTCCTCCACGTAGGCAGATGTTGAGCCATGCTCTTTTCCAACTTTTCTTGGGTATCCCTTGACAGACTTGAGCATTCCTTCGAGCTCGTCTTCAAACATTCCTCTTCCTTCCACTACGAACTTTAGCCCGTTCCATTCCAAGGGATTGTGGGAGGCGGTGATAATCACTCCTGCCCCATACCTTGTTGCTTCTCTGAATACGGCCGGGGTCGGTGCGACTCCGAGATTGTAAACATCAATACCTTGTGACATCAGGCCCGCGGCGACTACCTGTGAAATTATTCTGCCAGAAGGTCTGGTGTCACGAGCAATTACGCACTTGCCGGACTTGACCATACTGGCAAAGAGCCTCGAAAATCCGTCTACCTCTTGAAGGCTCAAGTCTTGTCCATAGATGCCCCTAATGCCCGATATCGATATCTTCAAACGAACTCAAAATGATTTTGCTCATATTTAATGTCGCGCCACACATGAGTTTCAACTACCCGAATCCGAGAACAAAAATTATCAGAACAATTCAGCCGTGACGTCGATTGGATTACCGATGGCATTGGGAATACGCGAGTTGAGTCGTTGGATTATCAGAATGATTATAATAGTGCTAGTTTCGTCATTGAAAAAGAGCGCCCTAGTAGCTCAGCCTGGCAGAGCGAAGGTTTCGTAAACCTTAGGTCGTGGGTCCGAATCCCACCTAGGGCTACTTTTTCATTTTACTAAATCATAATGGATATGTGCTAAATTCTGTGTGCTTCCTTTGCAACTGATGGTCTTCAACATCCGACTTGAAAAGAAAGACGGACCTGCATTCCTTACAAAAATAAACAATGTCTAACTTACCAGAGCTGGCGGGTCTTAATGTAGACAGTACAAGAGAATAATGCCGTATCAAATCTTAAAGCACTACGCATCCCAGCTATAGAGTCGGCTTAGGAAGAGATTATACAGGAAAACCGTGGAAATCCAAATTACAGACTTTGTGTGTAATGCTTGCTTGTTTTCTACTGGCAAGATACATGGGGCGCCAACT
>JAKEIF010000065.1 GCA_022545875.1 Nitrososphaera sp. | reverse complement strand
TTTTCATTGGGTCAATCCTGTCCATGTGGACTGCGTAGTGGCTATCGTATTCTCTTATGTGGAGGTTGCCGTAGCGGTACTGTTTTTTTGCACCCTTCTTGTCTCCGATAATGGTCTCCTTGAGCTCAACTATTGGCCTGACGGACTTTGGGACTACAATGTTGCCTTCACCGTCAATGAATTCCACAGCCACTAAAAAGCGCCAGAGGGCATTTAAAACTACCTTAACAGTTTAATCTGGCGCTTCGCGTTTTCAATCTAGATGAGTAAGGTCAAGCTTCTCGACAGCGTGATGCTCCACTCTGGAGTCGTGTCGCTTAGAAAAGACAGGTTTTTGCTCAGGGGACGGTTAGTCGAGAAGGATATTGTAGAACACCAGCCTTCAGTCGGAATAGTGCCGATAGTAGAGGAAAGAAACGTGTTGCTTGTAACGCAATACCGCAGAGCCGCCGGCAAGACGCTTCTTGAAATTCCTGCCGGCAAGATCGAAAAGGGCGAGACCCCTGCCCGGGCGGCTGCCCGAGAGATGGCAGAGGAGATCGGATACCGCGGAAACCTCAAGCCTTTGATGAATTGGTATCTTGCACCGGGGTATGACACAGAATTCATGCAGGTTTTTGTGGCGACTGGCCTACGGAAGATAAAGCGGGGTCCGCTAGACGATGATGAAGATATCATTGTAAAAAAATTGAGCCTTGATGCTTCACTCCGCAAGTGCTTCAAAGGCGAGATTCAAGATTGCAAAACGGTCGCCGCGCTCCTGGCATACAGCCACATGAACTGCAAATGACTAGTCCGCCGGCAGAGCCAGCATGGCACTAGATTCTATGTCATTTATTTGCGCGCCGCCTTCTGACTGAGCCGCAGCACGCTTTGCTGCCTCGATGATAATCTTGCCGACATAGAACTCGATTCCCAGCATTGTAGCGATTTCGGTAGGGCTCGTCCGCAAGAGGGATTCAATGGTGGTAAAACCGGCATTAACGAGCACGTCTTTTATCCCGATAGCTAACTCTAACATCTGGATGCCCGGATTCATCCTATGTCATTCTGCCAATACAGAATATAATACTTGTAGCAGATTTCACCGGGCGATGCACGACAGCTTTTCTCCTATGACTTTAATACCCAAGTGTACTGCGTGTGTGAGGTACTGTTCGACAGAAATTATCCTTTGGCAATTGCATCGATGGCCCTGGCCAGCCTGAAATCATAATTGCTGATGCCGCCAATATCATGCGTTACTAGGTCTATTGTGACTCTGTTGTACACATTGCGCCACTCCGGGTGATGACTCATCTTCTCTGCTTCCATCGCTACTTGGGTCATGAATCCAAAAGCCTGGATGAACGTAGCAAACTCGATCGTCTTGTTGAGCTTGCCATCTGCTACGCGCCAGCCAACCAGCTCGGAAAGCTCCTTGTCAATTTCCCTATCAGAGAGTTTGCGATAGTCTTCCTCTGCCATAAAGATAAGGTGGAAGACGTAGCTAATACGTCTTGCCGGCAAGAAGCGACGAACGCCTGGCTGCCACAATGATGCCGACAACGATAGCAGCCGCAACTGAAGCGATTCCTATTGGGAATTCGGGCACGACTGTAAGCGCTGATTCCACCGACTCGCTGCTCCCCATTATTTTCTCAACTTTGATAGTAAATGACCCTTGCGAGACAAAGTTCACATCCTGAGACGATATGCCTTCCAGAGAGGTGACACCGCCTGCGCGAGAAACCTGATTCCCGTCCTTATCCATCACCACAAGCTCATAAGTTGCCGAAGGTATCGGCACACCCGACTTGTCGGCAATAGCAATCCCAAAAGTTACGGGCTGCCCCGGAAAAATCTGTTCAGGCCATGTAAGTGAGGTCTTGTAGTTGTCAGACTCGGGAGACACCTGTGCCAGCCGGATCTCGCCGTCATGTCCAGGTGGGCTGAGCGAAAATATCGCATCCTGGGGAGACCTGTTCTCTAACCTGACCTTTTCAGCAAGGTCATTCAGGTTCTGCTGGGATATTGTAAAGTGGACGACTGCGGATTCCTCTCCAGAAATTCTTGTCGGAACTACGAAAACTGGTACATTGATTCCATTAACCTGCCCGCGAAGTGAGTCCTTGTCAAAGTCTTGAAGCCCTCTTGGAATGAATACTTCTGTATGGAGCATGCCAATTCTATTTGGCAAGTCGGACATCCAGTCAAAAGGCATTGAAAATTCAATGGTCTTGTTTTGCGGATCAAAGCTCGAATTTTCTATTGCGCCGTAATAGTTTCTCACCTTGATCTCATAAGTTTGGTCGCCTTCGCTGACGTTTATCACTTCTTCTCTTCCCGGAGTAACCCATACGTCAAATTTGAGTGGGTCAGCAACCTGAGTCTTGGGAGTGTCAACTGTCCAAATCTCGACAAACAGACTGTACAATCCTGGTTCCGTAAATATCGGGCCCTCGACGACTACGGGGCCTCCCCTATTCCAGATGCCGCCGAGAAATGGTTCAGCCTCGCCCTTGGCTATAGCGTTAGGCCTGTCCTTTGGCACTACTTTTATCTGCAAGTCTCCTTCCGCGTCATAAAAGAATCCCTGACCTCCCATTCTAGAGTCACCTTCGGTAATTATCGGGATTTCTTTGCCGTCCTTTTCAAAGTAAATCCTGTAATTGACGTGCTTGAAGTTGGTGTTCGTATTTTCGTCGAAAAGTCTTGCATTGATGTAGACCGGGTCGTTTTGATTCGCCACAACGACCGGTTCGAGGTTCACAAATAGACTTACCTTTTTGCCGCTAAAGTCTGCAGCAGGAGGTTGGTGACCCCCGTGGGCGAAGGCGCTAGGCATCACCGATGGAGCCAAGATCATCGCGGAAACAAGAAATGCTAATGCAAATGGTTTTCGGAGAAGAAGACTTTGTGTGGTAAACAAACCCTCTCAATCGCGATTTTTCTTTTTGCGATATATATTGGTTATTTTGGAAAGTCTTCCCCAAATACTATTAATATCGTGCACGCGTCATTGACGAGCTGTTCTAAGTGGATGGGTTGTCTAGCCTGGTTAGGATACCTGCCTTACACGCAGGTGGTCGAGAGTTCGAATCTCTCCCCATCCATTTCTTCTCATATCTCTCGAACTCGAATAATGACTCGACTTGGCAAGAATCACAGGCGTCAAGTTCTCTTTGCAAGTTTTCGACTTGGGATCGTTTGAGAATAGCACGCCTTGTCAAAGTCAGTCAGACCCGCGATTAAGCCTTTTACTATTTTCCTGAAATATTCTGGCAGTTCAGAGTCCGACATCAGCCTAGATTGGTCAAAGCGCAATTTAACGCTTGGCTATAATTGGACTAGGGTAATGCTCAACTAGTGCCTGTGCAATTTATGTCAAAAAAGTAGTGACAGACAAAAACTATTTGTGATCAGAATCTATCCCACCAAAGACAGAACAAGGTAGGTGATAGCAATTACCCTTTCCTTCCGATAGCTAGTATCGTATGCTCAGGGCTAATTGGTAAGGAGCAAGTGACCACATGATCAAACACAAAGCTTTGAGGACGGCAGCTACAGATTGCTAATTAAATCACACTGAAATTCCTATCATATGCGAAAGGGATTGCGCGTTGGATTGGCCACAGTATTCTTTTGTGGCATTTCATTTGGATTTTTGGCCCTTAACTGCGAGGTGTACGGCTTAGGCCTATACCTTAACGAGGTCTCTGAAGTCGCGAGCATTTACGGCCTTGAAAACGTCCTTTGTGCCCTGGAGATAAACTGTGGATTGCAAAAGTTCGGATTACTATCCTCACCTGTCTTTTGGATGCTATCGAAGCAGGGAGATAGAGAGAAATTAAAATATGTCCTGAACCAACGGATCTAGACATGGTTAAGGTACTGGTCGGCAAGACCTCAGAGCTCGGAGAGGGCAAGATGACACACCTTACAGCTGGGGGCAAAGAAGTCCTCGTAGCAAATGTAGGTGGCACCTATCACGCGATAAGCAATATCTGCACACATGCTGGAGCTGAACTCCATGAGGGCGAGCTAAAGGGAAATGAACTGAAATGTCCATGGCATGGATCTCGCTGGGATGTAACGACTGGTAAGCTCATCTGGTTCCCGCAGAAACTGAAAGAACTTGGCAAATACAAAGTAACCGTAGAGAACGAAACGATATATCTAGAAATTTAGCGGCGCATAAAAACCCCGGAGAATCTGTCGCATAAATAAGTCTCGATCTGAATGTCTGTGGTTCTGCGGCTGTTACTCTTTGAGCCTTTGCTCTACGGATTGCACCTTGTCTTCTAGCGTCTGAGCCTTGTCAAGGCGTTCGTCAATACGGATGGTTGAGATGACTCTCTTTGCCCCGGCAATTTTGGTCGCTTCATGAGCAGCCTTGATGGCTGCTATAACCTGATCCACGGTGTCTGCTTCCACCTGGGTTCCTAGTGCAGTCAATGTTGCCCTGACTCCTTCCACCTTGCGGATAGAGTCAAAGGCCGCCGCTACCTCGCTGCTCATGCTGGTATCGCTCCTTCCCGAAATCGGGATTATGCTTATTTCAGCATGAATGGTCAAGGGCCTGTACCATTTAGGGCTAGATAGTAAAAAACTGCTTTAGCAGTTTGATATCGTCTCTGGTTACACTTTTTATTACCAAGTCTGATTTGTGATTCTGATAATTGAACCTAGACGAACTGCTATCCACATTGCCGCAGTCTACTCTGAAGGGAGATGCAATAGCTCTTCCTGACAATGTGATTCGCAGGATATTCAAGTTCGCGGCCCTTCGCAAAAGCGATGTCTTCTACCACCTAGGGTGCGGTGACGGGAGGGCCGTTGAGTTGGCGGCTAGGGAATTTAAGGTAAAAAAATCGGTAGGAGTCGAGATCAATGCAGAATCTGCGGTGAAAGCCGCCGAGCGGATAAAGGGGGTTTCAAATGCTGATGTCATCAATGGTGATATCCGGAAGGTCGACCTCTCAGAGGCAACGGCCCTGCTCTTCTGGTTCACAGAGCCGGATCTAGTGGATGCAATGATTCAGCGCTTCAAAAAGAGTCTGAAGAACGGTGCCCGCGTTATAACAGTCTGGGCCCCGCTAGGTCTAACACTACCGACCAAAATCGACTTTCCTTTCTTTGTTTCCAAAACGCCATTCAAACAGGCCCGCTCAATTCGACAGCAAATCAAAGTCATCTATGGGAATGAGTGCATCGACTTTACGGCATCTTGGCTGCTCGCTGAAAGGTATATCGACTCGCTAGAAGTCGTGCCCGGAAGCTACCGTAGGTTTGTCAACATTCTGCAGAGTATGGTCATCTGGATAAATGCATGGAACATGGGTGTCGCGTGCGAAAAGGAAATCCCTCCCCCAGTGCAGACATATATCGGAATACTAAAAACGTTCTTTAACATCGATTTGTCAGAAACGATAAAAGAACAGAAATAGGATAGGTTCCATTCTATATTGTGACTCTGTCCGATCCTGAAAGAATAGTTATTCAGGTCGCCTCGGTCGATGCTGACCCAAAAGTGATTGAGGGACTCGTTCTGGATACCCTCAATATGGTGCATGCGGGCGAGAGCATGGCCATTGGTGAGACGGATTCTGCACTTGGCTGGACCTTTTATAGGGTATCTGCCAGCCGCGCTGCCGTAAGGCACCTTGCGTCGTTTCCCGGGAGCGACATCATGAAGGTCAGGGGCGACTCTGTGGAGCAAAGGTTCGTGAACTGGCTGAATCGGCAGGCCAAAAAGAAAGGCTTGGGCGACCGGATCCATTTCACTCTAGTATCCGACCTGCGTTCCTCCCGTTACGGACTATTTTAATACAA
>JAKEIF010000064.1 GCA_022545875.1 Nitrososphaera sp. | reverse complement strand
GTCAGCCCTGCAATGGCAGCGGAGCCTGCCATTGAAAATTGAATGCCTAGACTTTGCTGCTCAAAAAAGGCGTCTATATCCTCGCCTTGGCTCACAAAGAAGCCTATGATTCCAGTGCCGACTGCCACCAAGATCAGACTTCCCATCAAGAACGAACTAGCTAGCCTGACTCGAAATTCCCTCGTTCTGAGACGCTCTATCCACTTGTCGGAACTTTCTACTATCCAGGTAAGGCTAGACTGTATCTCTTGACGTCGATTAGTATCTTCGACGTTATCCATTTTCAACCGCCCAAATTTCTGTCATGCAAGAAAAATTACCGTGACTGCTACTTAAGAGAAACGTGTTGCCGATACGTGTTGGCGATACGTGAGTTTGAATCCTTCACGTGCCTAGGCTTCTGGCGGATTGTATAGTTATAGTTATCACACAATTTTTGAACTCACACCATTTTAGCCAAAGAGCCTTGTTCAAGGACTAGATACTCCTCTTTGGCAACCTCGAGGAATACAAGACAGAGCATTGCACTGTCATGGTAGAGTATCTGAGCGACGAGGTTCAGATCCTCCCCTCAGTTGTCCCGTATGCTCCCTGCGTTAGCTAATCAATTGGTACTTCAGAGCCCAGAGTAGTTTCACGAATCTTTTGATCACGATGGCTTGCGTGACGGGTGCAAGCCAGAGTCTTGCCATTGTAATGGCATCAGTGTCCCCAAATCAAATCGTATTATACCTAAGCGACACCCAAGTCGCAAGGGCGGAAAAGACCGCCTAAGTCAGACAAGAAAGATCTGCTGCATAGGCTTTACATTCAATATGTGAATGCGACTCTTGCATCATCACTCGTTTATTAGATGAGAAGTCTACTATTGTAGGTGCACTTGCTGAAAAAGCTCGGGAGTCAGTCGGGATGTGCGATTCTCATTGCACTCGTTGTCTTGTCAGTTTTCACGTTTAGCAGCGATAATGTCCTTGCAAGTGAACGTATCTTGATAAACGAACTCGAATCAAATCCGAATGGAGATGATAGTGGCGCCGAAGAGGTTGAACTTTACAATCCGTCAGACGTTCCAGTCGACTTGAGCGGCTGGAGTGTAGGCTCTACTGCCGGCAGGACTGCTACAGAGGTAATTGACAATGGAGCCGCCATCCCCGCTCACGGTTATCTAATAATCGGCAGGTCCTCACAGTGGTTAGACAATAGCGACGAGGCAGTCGAGCTCAGAGGCGCTTCTGGAGCATTGATAGATTCTGCCGGTCCTTTTTCAGATGAGGACAATGACGATTCTACGTGGCAACGATCGCCTGATGGCGGAGAAAGATGGATTTTTGCGACCGGAACTATGGAAGATGCCAACGTTGGATCTATTGTTTCCGAGCCCGAACCAGCTCCATCAGGGCCAACCGAATCCGGTGAGCCTGCGCTTCCAGCCGATTCGATGGTTGAAGTGACGCCTGAAATTCTGTCATCTCAAAACCTAACCATAGTCTTTATCGACGTGGGTCAGGGGGATTCGATCCTCTTGTTGCTCCCAAATACAAAGAGTGTACTGATAGACGGGGGCGAGCGACAAAGTTCGGAGCAAGTGCTTGCCACTTTAATGGAACACAACATCAGCCGTATCGATGTCATGGTAGCTACGCATCCGCATGCCGATCATATTGGAGGCCTGATAGATGTTATCAGCAGCAATGTGAGCGTGGGCGAGGTGATGGATTCAGGCCAGTTGCATACTACACAGACGTTTGAGGACCTGCTGGATGCCATAGATGCAAGACAGATCCCTCTAACCTCTGGCAAGGAAGGCGACTTGATAGAACTGGATCCATCGGTACAGCTCAAAGTCCTCAACCCTGGAGACACGCTTTACGTAGGTGAGGACGAGATTAACAACAACTCTGTCGTCATCAAATTGACGTATGGTAATTTTTCAGCCTTGTTCACTGGCGATATGGAAGAGCATAATGAACAGAGAATAACAAATAAGCAGATTGACGTGGACGTGTTAAAGGCTGGCCACCATGGCAGCCGATTCTCAAGCACTGACACCTTCTTGCAGGCAGTGTCACCGGAAGTGGCAGTAATATCTGCAGGTGAGAACAACACGTATGGTCATCCGCACCAAGAGGCATTAGAGAGGATAGAATCTGCCGGGGCGGAACACATCTTTCGCACCGACCTCAACGGCACAATTACCCTGGTCGCAAATGGGACGGACCGGTATTCGATTATTGCTGAAAAAACTGGAAGAACCGTTGTAGTGCCCGAGTTTGAAGTGACCTTACTGGCCATGTCTGTAGCCTTGGTGGCAATTATTGGATATGCGAGAGTGGGTAGTGGATGGAAAAGGTAATCAGGGCAAGTCTAGACAGAATTGAAGGAGATTACGCTGTAATCTATGACAAGGACGGTCAGAAATTTGATCTTCCGCTGGAAATGATTGAGGAGGCCAAGCCCGGGATGCGACTGCGTTTGCATATAGAGGATGATCAAGTCAAGCGAGTAAAGGTTGACGAGACGGCAACTGATGAGGCAAAAGACAGGATATCAAAAAAGTATGAAAGGCTTCGCAAGCGAAAACATCCGCGCTGATAAGAACGCAACTAGATTTCCGCCACGCGAAAAGGTACTCTTGGAGCGCTCTATTCCCGGCGCAGTGGTGGAGCAGCTGAAGCATGGCAGCCCTGCTAATTTTGCTTGAATTCTCCAATCTGTTTTTGGTTCTTGAGGTTTGCAAGCGCCTGGTGGATTCCCTGCTTTGCAGCCTGCTGTTCCGACGTCAACTCTTCGCCTACCATTTCTTGGAATTCAAGTGCATTTTCAACAGCCTTGGCCCCATAGTGGTTATTGAAGTAGATGCGGAGCCTCTTGACTTCCGGATCGTTTTGGATCTTTTTTACTTTAGAGACCCACGGCTCTAGATCTTTTTTGTCATAGGAATAGTTGTACCAATACCCCTTGTTTCTACCATGGAAGCGAATGAATGCGTGGTCTGCGGTAATCGAGATGTCAGATAGGAACTGGAGTTGCGGATCGGGAGAATCGGTGATGACACCGGCAGCATTGTAGTGTTTTAGCATCTCCCATGGTCCTTCCGTTTCCCAAGAAGGATGGCGGAATTCAAGTGCGTACTCGTAGCCAGAAGGTAAATTTTCAAGAAAGTCCTCGGTCTGTTTGAATTTAGAGACAGAGAAACTCGGCGGGAGTTGAATAAGGACAGCGCCGAGCTTGCCAGCCTTCTTTAGCGGGTCAATCCTCGTGAGGAACTCTTTAAAGGCATCCATTGCGCCGCTCTTCGTGTCTAGTTTTTTCTTGTGCGTGACTGTTTCAGGCACTTTAACTGAAAATTGAAAGT
>JAKEIF010000063.1 GCA_022545875.1 Nitrososphaera sp. | reverse complement strand
CTGATGAAGTTGAGGATGAATCCGAAGAGACAGAAGAATAGGATTAATGATAACGATCCGGCTTCTCGGCGGAGCCAAAAAGGCCCTTGGCGGCAAGGCTTCCATTCAATTTGAAAAACCGAGTGCCACTGTCCTTGAGATACTCGATTTCCTTCAGAACCATGCTTCCGAACGTCGGCTTTTAGACCCTAATAACCTCATTGTTGCGGTAAACGGAGTTGACTCCGCAGCACTTTTCGGACCGAAAACCGTTGTGAACAGCGAAGACACGATAACTGTAGTGACAGTCGTTCATGGCGGCAGCCGCGCACTGGGAGAAACCAGGGTCAGTATAATCGGAGTTAAGAATATCGATGATGCAGATATTGCTGGACTCTTGGAAAATCTACGTGCAGACAACAGGAATGTCCACCTGCAGGCAGTTAGAGCTAATACTATTTTTGGAAATGAACATGTGATTCGCATTCTTGTAATTGTCTTGGAAGCAAGGAAGAGGAAGATCATGATAGCAAACAGGGTAGAAACAGAGTTGCTCCTTCGCCTTGCATGCACAGATCAGATCGCAGAGGCGATAGAAAGGGCGGGTCTTAAACAGGGAGCGCCCGCTTGTTTCATTGCTTTCGGTGAAGACCCTGTGGCTGTTATGCGTTTTGAAGATGCAATCAAGGCCAGCTTTGCACTTGACGATTCAGTACTCCTACCAACGCGCAAAAAGAAAGCATTGTTGGCAAAGAGAATGGCAATAAGGGCAGAAATCCCGGACCACGAATTCCTAAATTACCTCGTTGAAGGCGCGGCCATCCTGACGAAATAGGTCTACTTTCTCTTTTCAACAACTGAACTGAATATATTATCAGGGGCGATCACAGACACACCTGTCTGGGCGCCAAGAATTTGAACCAGAATAATCCAGTCAGGATCCTCTAAATCGACGGCGCGTTGGATTCTAGATGCCACTGCGTTAATCACATCCATTGATTCGAGGGGGGTGTGTCTTTTCTCAACCGTTATTCTGAATTTGTCTTCCGATTTCATTCTGCCGCTCAATGCAGCGGCGGCTCCCGCGATATCTTCAAGACCAGTTGGAATTACGCTCATTATAGGCAGGACTCTTAGGATGTAACGGATCTGCCAAGGTTCGGATGACGTAATCTGCTTTAACTTTTCAACTACTTTGGTTGGTTCAATCGAGCTTTGTGCAAGCAATAGGCCCTTGATCTCTGTGATTTCGCAGATTGCATCTGGATCGCCGAAAGAATCGAGCAAGTCAAGAACCTCATCCTGTGCTTCTTCTTCTCTAAACCTATAGGTAGAAACTATTAGATTGAATTGATTCACAACTTGCCTGCTCCGAGCAATCTAAAGATCTCTTCTGCACTTACCGCTGCCTCTCTGGTGACTGTAAGGTTCGTTACGTCAACTATGGTGGATTCACTGCCCGTTCCGACATGACCTCCATCAAGCAGCACGTCATATCCTTCAAGCCCCGACATTAAAACCTCGTCTGCACTTTTTGGCGAAGCATGTCCCGCCAGATTTGCGCTGGTGCCTACCAAGAATTTGGAGCGTTGAAGAAGTGATAGTATACATTTGTTGGCCGGGATTCTGACTGCCAGCTTGTTGGTGCCCGCGGTTATCTTTGGAGCTATTGCCTTATCCAAAAGAGGCGCTAATATCGTGACAGGTCCAGGCCAGTACTTTTGCGCAAGTAGCCTCCCCTTTTCGCCAAGGTCAACCAACTTTTCGGCATCCGATAGTTTGCCGACAAGGACGGGAAGTGGTTTTTTTTCGTCTCTCCGCTTTATGCGAAAGACCCTCTCTACGGCGGGCTGGTTGAAGGGGCTGCAGCCTATTCCATATACGGTATCCGTTGGAAAAACCACGATTCCACCCTTGTCGAGAGTGTCAGCGCATTGCGACAATCCATCAAAAGTACAGGTGACTCTCTTCAAATTACACACCCCTCTATCCTAGCTTGATAATGGCAGCAACTTGTGATGCTGACGCCTTCTTCAACTCGTCGCGTACCGCCTTTGAAAGGTGCTCAGGCGCTGTCAGGCTTGAAAAGTCCATCAGCCTGATGCCGTCTAGTATGTGAACCTGCGGTGCTAGATCTCCACCGTCAGAGCTGCGCTTTTTCAGCAGCGCATCCACATTGTCAGCAACATCTTCTGGAGAGCCATTAAAAATGGCGGCGTTGTCGACTGATAGTCTAACTCTGCCAAACTTGTCCAACACCAATACCGGCTGCTTGCGTGCTTTGAGGAAAAGTTTCTTCTTGCTCGTTTCGCAAGCAAAGATGTGGTAGTTCTTCATGTCAAAGATCCTCTGGACGCCTTCGGCAATCCCAAAGAGCTCACAGGCAAGCACGTGGGCCTCCTGCTCGTTTATCTCCTGAGCATTAGCGGTGCCAATGTCGAGCGAGACATTGCCTGTCGCTGTCACGCGAAGTATTGATCGCTCGCTGACATATTCTGACTGGATAGTTAATGACTCTGGCAGGGCGCCTCTTTCAAGAGCCAACTTTCTTGCCTGCTCTGTGAGCTCGGCAACGTCATCAGGTCTTGGGTTTGAAATAGTCTTCTCGAGCTCCTCGTGAATCATGGCCGCCGCTACGCCGATTGAAGAAATTACTTCCGCGTGTTCTGCAATCTTGTGCTGAAGCTCCAACTTGTGCGCAATGTGTGGGACCAGGACTGATGCGCCGCCTCCCCCGCCGATGAAAACAATTCTGTCCTTCTTGAGTTTGTATTCCTTTATCATGGGCTCGACAATTTCAAGTACTTTTCTTGAGGCAATGTCCAGGATTGCTGATGCTGCAGCTTCTGGAGTCGTCCCGATTCTATTGGCCAGTATGGAAAGGGCGAGCTTTGCCGAAACAGGGTTGGACTTTGCGTAATCACCGTCCGGAACAATCCCAAGCGCGTTTGCGGCGCACGTGTTAGTTATTGCGAACCTCTTTCCTCCTGCCGTTTCAATTGCGATGTAGTCGATCGGGTCGCCTTCTTTTGGCCTAAAGGTGATAATTTGGCCCCCTTCGAGTTCTTCCGGCGATGCAAAACAAGAGTATTGGAGCCCCGCAATGTGAGCGGATCTTGGACCGACATCTGTAATTTTTCTGCCCGACCAGCGGACCAGAGAACCTCCCGCGACGCCGGCCACCCGGACATCAAGCGACCTGATGCATGTCGGGTGCTGCATTATCGTGACGTATCGCACTTCTGGATGTCCGTCCTTGATTACGCAAACGTTGGTTGACGTCCCCCCTACTTCTATGAACACGCCATCTATAACCCGGAGGTGAAGCAGGGCGCCGGCAACGCTGGCCGCGGGTCCTGAAAGCACCGTGATGATCGGCCTGCTCCTGAAAGTTTCCATGCTGGTGACTCCGCCATCTCCTTTCATTATGAGGACAGGCGCGGCGATGTTTTCTTTTCTCACGGCGGATTCTACAAACCTTGCAGTGCCAATAGATTTGGGCAAGATGCCTGCGTTAATGGCAGCAGTAAGCGTTCTAATCTCGAGGCCGTAGACACCTGTCAATTCATGCCCTGCAGTCGATGGCACGTCGCACTTGTCCATGACATATTGCTCGTTACTGGGATCGTCCACCCCATACGCCTCGCTCACAACGATAACTTCTGCTCCTTCTCCCTTCAGTTCCGAAATCGCTTGGCGCACCTGCTTGTCTTCAAGATACTTTGAAGTATCAAGGAATCTATAGCAGGTGTGCAAGTGCTTGTTTGGTGCCAGCTCGACGTTTCTCACGTTGGTGCGCTTGATGACATTGGACTTTTCAAGCCCGACTCCCATGCCAACGATCCCTACCGTGGCAGTATCTCCCTCTAGCAACGCATTAACTGCCTGAGTCGTGCTGTGCGAGATAAGTTCAATTTCGGAATTTTCTATCTCGTGTTTTTGCATCAGAGACTTCAGGGCCTGAACGATACCCGTGGAAACACCTTCAGATGATGCATGAGTCGTCGGAACGGCCACTTTACCAATTATTCTTCCCTCCACCATGTCGATGGCAACAGCCTTGGTGAATGTGCCCCCCACGTCTATGCCGATCCTGATTCTTCTTTGCATCTAGAAAACCGTTAGGCAAACCTAAGTTTTGATAGGATGTAATTTAAACCATCTTGCTATGGGTTTTGTTCAATTTTAGAATCACAGGCAAAATCCGTGGTGCAGATTATAGTCATATCACAGCCAATGTTGCCTTCTAGACAACAGAAATAGTCCTATTCCGACAGCAATCCAATAAATCTAACTTGAACAACCTGTATTGTCTCATTGATATCTAAAATGATAAGTCTATTGGCACTGAATTAGAGCCAAATGGGCAGGCGTCGTAAACCGGCGACAAATCTAATTCTGCAACCAGCGGAAAGTTCTAGTATCAGATTCTACTTTATAGAGAAGGTAATTTCTAGGTCGGGCAAATGGGTATGACTTTGTCTTGGGTTAATGTTCTTGAAAGGGATGGCTGGCTCATCGTTAATCTTGAAGGCAGAAAGCTTGGAATGATGATTTCAGTGACCGAGGGAGGAAGGGCATTTCTCAAAGTCGCGGGTTATCATATGGGCGAGACCCGGTGGGTTGGAGAAAAAAGAAACGTATTGTCAATTCTGGTGGAACCGGTAGCTGAAAATCTGAGGGACTCTCTACTGCCAATCATAAGGAACGCCTTGCCTACGGAGCTTCGTAACCTGCCTGTACTGTTCTTGTGATGTCATTATCGGTTGGATGCGTTGGGAGGCTGCTGATACGCGTTTGCGATAAATGATCTTTCTATCATGGCGTTGCAGCAAGGACATTTGAAGTCGGAATCAGCGCCATGCATGTAAAAGTCTGTCCTGCACTGGCGACAATTGATTTGTTTTGTTTTTGGCGCGAGATATGGATCTTGGATGTAAGTCTTCATTAGACCGTCTACGTTACCTTTCCAGAGGATTTCTGACGATTCCCGAAAGCCAGGGGGTTTATTCGTGACAGAGTATGGGAAATAATGGTTCAGATAGGGCACCGGGAATACAACATTTTCACCGATTATTACAAACACTGGCTTTGGCGGTTCACAGCCGGCCGCTACCCCTATTTCAAATGCGACCCAATTCTGCGTGTGCTCGCGAGCAGTCAATCCCTTGCTCAATATGACAAATAACGCTTCCGAGTTCCATATCTGCTTACGAATCCACTGCCAGTTCGCTTCGCCGTCTCTGAGGACCTCGTCCTGTACGTCTTCCATTAGTAGTGGCCTGACCCCCGTACCCTCAAAGCTCTTGATTATGGCATTAACTATCTCCCTGTCCTTGCCACTGTGAGAGATAAAGATCTGCTTCTCCACTTCTGACTCCTAGCTGGGCAGCATTGGATAAAATGCTGCCCCGTCCTTACTATTGCACCGCCGAGGCTATCTTGCCTGCAAGCCTGAACTTTCTTTTTAAGTGATTCGTTTCAAAGTGGTTCCTGTATTCGCTCTCTTTGTAGAAGGCAAGGTAGCAGTTTGGACAACCATACCATAGTTCTTTCATAACTTCTAAAGCCGAGGCGAATCATAAATGGAATCTAGAGTATGCTTTTATCTATTATTGCGAGCGGGCCTTGAGCCACTGCCCTACCTTTGGAAGAACGTTGTTTTGCGAATACAGGCTGGCTATGAGACCAACGTGTCCAGTGTGGAACCTCATCAGCCGCCTGTCTTGGCTCGAAACCATGTCGTTCAGAGGAGCACTGCATTGCGGTGAGACAAGGTGATCCTCGTCGGCTACAATGTTCAGGATAGGGACCCTTATCTTTGTCAAGTCGATAATTTCATTCCCGAGCTTTAGCTCATTCTTTGCGAGCATGTTTCTTTGGTAAATGTCTGCAATCCACTGCTTGAAGGTCTCGCCCGCAATCGGAGGTGTGTCGTACAGCCATTTCTCGATGCGTAAAAAGTTGCCAACAAACTGCTCGTTGTCAATGTTCTGGACGAGATTGAAGTACTTGTTAACACCCTGTTTGAACGGCTTGAGCACAGAATAACACGCAAAAAGTTGCTCAGCAGGCAAGTTGCCAGCGACTTCCAGCATCTTGTCAACATCTAGGTTCTTGGCAAGGCTTCCAATGACCGTCGTATCTTTTTCGGTGTCAACCACCGGAGCGATTACCGCAAGGTTTCTTACCTTTTCTTGGTGTAACGTGGTATACATCGCAGACATGCTAGCGCCCATGCAGTAACCATGAAGCGTAAGCTTGTCCACCTTGTTCTTTTTCAGGACGATATCGACACAGTCGTCAATGTAGCAGTTTACGTAGTCGTCAAATGAGACATACTTGTCTGCGCTTGTTGGGGTCTTCCAGTCTATGAGGTAAACATCGAACCCTTGGCTCAGGAGGCTCTTTATCCAGCTCTTGTCCGGCTGAAGATCGAGCACGTACGACTTGTTGATCAGCGCATAAACGACCAGAACGGGCGTCTTTACCGTCTTGCTGACCATCTGCTGATAGTGCAAGAGCCTGTACGTCCTCGTTTCATGAAGCACTTCGCATGGGGTCTGGCCTACTTCGATATCCCCCGCAGTATGGAGAACTGACCTGGTCTTCTCCAGGCGCCTGTACATCTCTTTTAACTCTTCGGAAGTGAGATTCT
>JAKEIF010000062.1 GCA_022545875.1 Nitrososphaera sp. | reverse complement strand
TCATGCGCTCTCGAGAATGAGGAACAAATTGATGCGGCCAATCATTTGATGATTGCAGCATTTAACGTAAGGTGATCTTTGGATTAATTTGGAGCTGATTAGTGCCTAACGAAAAGGCTCGGCAGGGTTTACAGAAAGTGCACCGAATGGCTAGCCCCTGCGCGAGCCCATCTTCCGACTGAGTCACTTGTCTACCTTGAGATCGCCGAGCAGCCTGTCAATGTTTGTGATCGGTTTTCCATCAGCATCAGCGATTTGCTGTCGAGCCGGCGAATCTTCCAGATAGTTGGGAATCCTAGCCGTAATCCTCTCTTGGTAGGTGGGGATATGCTCGTTCTGGTAGAAGACTCCCATAGGGATCTTGTCCCCCCATTCATTTGACCTGGCGAGAGCCTGCCCCATTTTGTCGTTCAGTTCAGACGGGTCGTGCACAATTCCGTCGTACCCTGTTTCCTCTAGTTTGTATATCCTTGGCATGGCCCTTCCAGTGTTCGCATCCACGTTGTCAAAACCTTGGAACCACTCTTTGGTATTGATGTCATTGTATGTAGGACAGGGCTGGAGGATATCGACAAACGCCAGGCCCTTGTGTTCGACTGCCTTTTTGATAACGTCCTTGAGGTGCCTTACGTCATAAGAATATCCACGCGCAAGAAATGTGAATCCTGAAACGAGTGCCAGGGCTATTGGGTTGACAGAGTTGTTGACGTTTGGCTGGGGAAGTGATTTGGTCTTCATTCCCAGTTTCAAAGTTGGAGAAGCCTGGCCCTTTGTGAGGCCATACACTGCATTGTTGAATATGATATAGACCATGTCCACGTTGCGCCTCCCTGCACTCACAAAATGCCCAGCACCTATTCCCAGCCCGTCGCCGTCGCCGCCGACCGCGATAACATCAAGGTCAGGGTTTGCTAGCTTGGCTCCCTGCGCGAACGGAAGAACTCTTCCGTGCAGAGTATGGACGCCATAAGTCCGTATGTAGTGGGGTGTCTTTCCGGAGCATCCAATTCCAGAAAATATCGTGGCCTTGTGGATTGGGAGCTGCATGTCAGCCAGTGCCATCTGGATCGCGTTCAAGATCCCGAAATCGCCACAGCCTGGGCACCAATCATTGTGCACGTCAGTCTTGTAATCTGCCAGCTTA
Organism: Nitrososphaera sp.; assembly: GCA_022545875.1. Lineage (GTDB taxonomy): Archaea > Thermoproteota > Nitrososphaeria > Nitrososphaerales > Nitrososphaeraceae > Nitrososphaera. Next base: position 2,790 of record JAKEIF010000062.1, on the reverse strand, counting down.
AGCGCCATGTTTTAGTACCTGCCTACGCGGAGCATCCTTATCATCGATTATTCGCTTGACGGCATTATAAACCTCGTCAAGTGACATGGGCCGTCCGTTGTACTTGACTATCCTGTAATCATAATCCCTCCCGGTATTTTGCCTCAATAGAGAGCCAAGCTGTGCAGAATAATTCATCTCGATCCCGATCAACTTTTTCGCGCCGGCAAGCATCTTATTGACAAGCTCCGATGGAAAGGGGTGCATCAGCCTTAGCTGAATAAACTTGACGTTGATGCCTTCACTTTGCAGTTTCTCTATCGCATCAAGTATCACTCCTTTTGTTGAGCCCCAGCTCATTACAACTATGTCGCCAGTTCCGTACGCACATGCCTTGTCATCGTCAGGTATTTCTTTGAGTGCGAGGTCGAGTTTGTTCATCCTCTTGTCCATCATTTGCACGCGTAGCTCGGGGTCTTCAGTAATGTGACCTTCCTCGGTGTGCTCGTCACCTGTGTTCCAGAAAATCGCGTCCTTTGTGCCTAGGACTACCCTGGGGCTTATAGGGCTGTCAGAGAGTTTGAAGCGCAGGTAATTTCCTGCAGCCCCTTTGTCAGCATCGCTGATCGTAGTCACGATAGAACCTCTATCAATCGGTACCTTTGCGGGATCGAAATTCGTCGAAGTCGTGACGCTATTTGCAATCGCCTTGTCCAGAATGTGGATAACCGGTGTCTGGTACCTGTCCGCAAAATTGAATACCTTTATCGTGTCGTAAAAACTCTCTTCGATGTCCCCTGACGCAAGCACTATCCTTGGAAATTCCCCATGGCCTGCGTTTACCGCGAAATTCAGGTCTCCTTGCTCGTGTCGAGTCGGGAGTCCCGTGGAGGGCCCTGCCCTTTGGTAAAGCGATACCACCAGCGGGACTTCATTTATCCCCGCCCATCCAAGCGCTTCGGCCATGAGCGAAAACCCTGGGCCTGAGGTAGCCGTTGCGGACCTCGCGCCGGTCAGCGCGCTCCCTATCGCCATCGCAATGGCAGCGATTTCATCTTCTGTCTGCACTACGACAGTCGATCCCTTCTTGCCGGAGTCGTTTAGCTCTAGTATTTCGTTTGATTCCAGAAACTCACTGTCATCTGACGCAGGAGTTATAGGATAGTAGGTCTGGAACCGGCAGCCGGCGACCATCTTGCCCATCGCCGACGACTGGTTTCCCTGCACTATTATCATGTCACTTCTAGTCGGCAGCGACTTGAGCTTGTAGCCAAATGGCTCGTTCGCAACTTTAGATTTTGCGTAGGCGTAGACGTGGACTGATGCGCCGACATTTAGGTCTGCTACCTTTTTCTTTGCCCGGAAAATGAACTGTATGGCGCGGTCAAGGATCTGCGAATCAAAATCCAGTATAGACATCGAAGCCGAGAGAGCCATCACGTTTACCATCCTTGTCAGCTTGGAAAGCCCAGGCTCATTGACCTTTTGGGCAAATTCCTGCAGCAGTTGGAGGAATGGAATGGGAAAAGTATTCGCGCCGCGCTTTTTCGCAAGTTCTAATGCATCCTGCACCCTGAAACCAAGACCTGCCTTTTCAAGCGTTTTTTTTATCCTGTCTGCCGCCTGATCGTCAAGGGTTGGCACTTCGTCGATGGTGGTCTCTGCCAATTCGGGATCGTATACTATCCCGCCGCCCTGCGTCACATCGGCAAAATGTCGAAAGACAGTCTCTGCGTCAAATGAGACAAGCATGTTTATTCCGTCGACGTGTGAATGAATTGGCCTGTCGCTCACCCTTACGGTAAAGTAGCTGTGCTCGCCCTTGATGTTTGAATAATATTCTCGCTTGCCGAAAATCTGTAGCCCCGCGCCAGCGCATGCGCGTGAGAAAATATTTGCAGCTGAATCGACGCCGCTTCCCTGAGCTCCGCCAATGACCCAGCTCAGATCGTTAGTTACTGTCTTGTCCATCTACGCGTTCTCCTTCTCACTACCTACTTAATAGTTTAAAGGCAGCTAGCCGCCCGTAGCGGCGTCATAAAGGCAGCACTCACACGATTCCACCTGTCCACAATATGGGCAAGAGCACATGCATGAATCAATCGGGTTTCCGCAGTTCTCGCACGCAACTACTTCCTCGGTGGCGCCGCTCATCTCAAAGCTATATCCTTCAAACGTAATTATACTTTACCTGACTGTGACTGATTTTGCCAGATTGCGCGGAAAGTCCGGATCAGTATTGTTCTGAAGCGCGAGATAATAGGAGAAGAGCTGTAGCGGGATCACTTCCACTAGTGGGTAAAGCATTTCGTTATCCATCTTGGGAATTTCTATGATTGCATCATAGACTTCATTTGCGATATTTGAGATGCCAATTATTTTGGCTCCGCGCGCCTTGACTTCGTGGGCGCTGGAAAGCGTATCTCTGTATGTGCCGTCTTCAGGGTTTATGACAAATACCACCGCGTTGCGATCCATCAAGGCAAGTGGGCCGTGCTTGAGCTCTCCGGCAGCGATCCCTTCTGCATGCACGTAAGCGAGCTCTTTCATCTTCAGGGCACCTTCTAGCGCAATTGGGAAGTGGATGGACCTTCCAAGCAGGTAGATGTCATTAACGCGAGGCATCGCTGTCTTGACTAGCCGCTCGATGCTTTCCGCACCAGCCAGCAATTTTGAAATCTTTGCCGACACATCGTCGCGGTTAAATCCCATCCTCCCTCCGCTCATGCGATCCAAGATGGTGTATGCAAGAGCAACTTGGCCGGTAAAGCTCTTTGTTGCGGCGACTCCTATTTCCGGCCCGCTGTTTAT
>JAKEIF010000061.1 GCA_022545875.1 Nitrososphaera sp. | reverse complement strand
GCAGGGTCAGAGGATCCGCAAGCTGGAGATTTGATAGAAATGAAACGACAAAGCATAATGATACCAAAGCCGAGAAGCACGTTTCTGTCAGTCCAGTGCCCGAAATGCGGCGAAAAGACGGTTGTGTTCTCGCATACTACTGCAGACATTGCATGCAAGTCATGCGGCGAGATGCTGGCCCAAAAGTCAGGAAGCAAGGCATTAATCCTGGGCAAGATCCTAAGCGCGCTGGACCAGTAATTTTTCTGCCAGCTCCAGATCTTCTTTTGTATTTACGTTTACAGCGACTTCTACCTTGTCCATCACCAAATATTCCTCTTTCACAATTCCTTCCGCGTGCCGCGATGTATCAAAAACGCTAATCCCCGATTGGCAGTATTCAACCCCGTTCAATATGATATTGACACTAGGCGTAATGCCAATATCTTGTACAAACTCCTTTGCAAGGACAACTGAGAGAAGTGGGCCAGATTGCGGCTTTGCAGCTACTTCAGCTATTATTCTGTCGTCTATCAGCGGCATGTCAGCCGAAACAACAAGCACCCTTGCGGGCTTCAAACTGCCCAAGACCATTGATAGATCAGAGGAGTAGCCACCGCCTGGAGTTTCGATGATTTCGATTCCGCTGGATTCTAGGAAATTCGCAGTCATCGGTGTGTTTGGCGAAACTGCAGCGACTATTCTTTCGAACCTGCCAGACTCGCGAAGCGAGTCAATAACCCGGACAACCATGGGACGCCCACCTACTTTTAAAAGCGGCTTTTCAACAGGCTCTTTCATCCTAGTCGCCAGCCCGCCGCACATCACCGCCGCTATCATATTACCACCGAGGCGAGCACCAGAAGCGAAGTCAGCCGGGTCACTTCATTGGTTGCGCCCAGCACGTCACCGCTAATGCCGCCAAAGCTTTTCGTCGAAGCGTATTTCATTACCGCTGCTACAACTAGTGATACTGCGAGTGCTACCAGTCCTACATAGTTGGCGGCAAACCAGACTGTCGCGACCATGATAGCCGTGGCGGCGAGCACCTTGCGGCTGTCTTTCATTGCGGCCGTAAAGGGCGAGCTGAAACCTTCCCAGGCCGATATCCCCCGATGGGCAAGCAAGACCATCAGGTACTTGGCGATTACCTCTGCCGCAATTATGCTCGCCAGAATCCCAAAGCCTTGAAGGCTTCCGACATGGAAGACGATTATCATGCCTGCAAAATACATCACGAGCGCCGCGACGCCAGCCGAGCCGACTGCCGGGTCGCGCATCGCCTTGCGCTTGGTCTCTTTGTCTCCCTTTGCCATCAGTCCGTCAGCGAAATCGGCGAGCGCGTCGGTATGATGGACACCTGTAATTATTACAAGCGCGCCGGTGACTAGCAGTCCAACAACTAGCGGGTGAAGGTATGGCGAGATGCCAAAGGCCATGGCGCCGACTATTGCGCCGATTACAATTCCTGCAACTGGAAAGAGGTACATGTTGCTGGCGACGTAGCGGATATCATGATCCTTGCCCGCCGGCAAGACTGTAAGAAATGCAAGCACCGACTGGACTGGCCTAAGAAATGCCAAACAAAAGCCTCCACCAGCCAGCAAAATAGAGGAGAGACATTATGGGAAGCGAAATGACGATGGCAAAGAGAACTGTTGTAAGCTTCATAATCAATATCGCGGCCCTGCATTTTTCAAGGCTAGCTGGCTCCTGTTCGTCGCCGAGTGAGTAATGGCCAATCTTTTCCAGCCTTATCCTCAGAGCGCCGGCCATTGTTGCCATCGGGTATCCCGCGTTTGGGCTGAAGGTCTTTGTATGGTCGCGCTGCAAAATGCGAAGCGAATTCATCCAGTCCGCGCCTACTATCTTTGCAGAAATAATCATTAGAAAAGCCGTCAGCCTTGCAGGGACATAATTCGCAACCATGTCAAGGCGCGCAGACATCCATCCGATGTGCTTGAAATATTCGTCCTTGTAGCCTATCATCGAGTCAAGGGTGTTTATCGTCCTGTACGCCGCCGCGCCTGCCGGGCCAAACAGCGAATAGTAAAAGATCGGTCCAGTTATTCCATCTACGGTGCTTTCGCTGATACATTCAATGGTAGCCGAAAGGACATGCCGCTCGGACAGATCATCTGTTCTTCTTCTCACAATCATTGACAGGTTGCCCCGAGCGCCATCGAGGTCCCCTGACTCTAGGCAGCGCATTATTGCCTTGGCATGCGTTTCCATTCCTCTGACGGCTATTGTCAGCTTTAGTATTACTGCCGAAGCTACAGCAAGGGCCAAAGCTCCGGCGAGGTAGGCACTCACGTACGTTAGAAGGTAAACACCGAGGCCCGTCGCTACGGTAATTCCCAGCGCAAAGAGCACTCCCTTTGCCTTTTCGGCCGATTGATTTTGCGACTCGAGCATTGGAACGAAAACGCCTATCGCTCTGCCAAGCCAGGCCACGGGATGATACCTATTGCGGGGATCGCCGAAGGAAAAGTCCAGACCGATCCCGGCCGCTAATGCCAGAATAAGTGATATCAAAGCCTCGCAATCTCCGTTATCCTGTCGATATCTGCACTTTCCTTTATTGCCTTTGCGACAAGTGCAATCTGCCAGTCCCACGACTCTCCTGGCAAGTCATTTGCACTTGCTTGCCTCACACCGACAAGAGAATCTTCCTCTGGCAGCTCAAATTCTATCTTTGGAATGACTCCGAGAACGCGTTTTTTAGAGATCTTTTGGACTTGCTTTATCGCCGGCGCAAGGATACTGATGTCCCCTCGGAACTTGTTTATCAGAAACCCCTTGACAAGCTTTCTATGCGTAGGCTTTAGAAGGGCCATTGTGCCGACAATGCTTGCAAAGCAGCCGCCCCTTTCAATGTCAGCCACGATTATCACAGGAGCCAGGATTTTTTGTGCCAGGAGCATATTTGCAATGTCGTACCTGGCAATGTTGATCTCTGCAGGTGAGCCCGCCCCTTCAATTACAACGACGTCGTTATCCTTGCGCAGGCTATCAAGCGCCTCAAGCGCCATTGGGAAACCTTGCTTCAGCACAAAGCTTTCATAGTATTCCTTTGCGTGCATTTCGGCGTAGAATTTGCCGTTGAGGTAGACCGTGCTTCTGTATTCTCCTAGCGGCTTGAGCAGAATTGGGTTCATCCTAGGATCGGGTTCTTGCCTGGCAGACATTGCCTGTATGGCCTGGATCCTGGCGATCCTGGCGCCATTGCCTGTCAGGAAAAAATTTGAAGACATGTTTTGCGACTTAAATGGCGAAACCTTGTAGCCGGCATCGGATAGGATGCGACAGAGGCCGATTACAACAGTGCTCTTGCCTGCACCGGACGAAGTTCCCTGGATCATGAGAACTCTTGCCCGCCTAGCCATCAGCAACAACCTCCAATGCCCTAAGCAGGCGCAAATTCTCCTTTCGAGTTCTGACGGCAATTCTTGCGTGGTGCGAGTCCATTCCCGCAAATGTGCTGCAGTCCCTTACAAGGACTCCGGTTTTTTCTAGCAGGGTGTCTCTGAACTCTGTTGAATCCCTCGCGCCAAGGTTCAGCATGAAAAAGTTCACGTCAGAATTCAATGGAACTATTGGCGCTAGCCTGAGCAATTTCTCGTGCAGGAACCTTCGCTCCCTTGATATGATGGCCCTCGCGCGCTTTAGGTGGGTGGAATCAGAAAGCGCGGCGATGCCAGCCGCCTGTGCCAAGCCATTGACGTTCCAGGGAATCCTGTATTTTTTCAGCTTCTCTGCAACTGATGGGTTGCAGCACGCATAGCCCACTCGAAGCCCCGCAAGGCCGAACGACTTTGTCAGCGAGCGCAGGATAACTAGGTTGCCGAATTCACCGATCCGTTCGATAAAGCTGTTCTTGGCAGAGTCATCCACAAGCTCGATAAAGCATTCGTCCAAAAGTACCATGGTGTGCCTGTCGGAATTTTCCAGTACTTTTTCTATTTCGGCTGTCGCAAGTAACCCAGTCGGATTGTTTGGGTTGCAGAGGTACAATGCGTCGGCACCTCTTGCCTGCTTGATAATCGCATCCGGGTCAAACACGAACTGGCGCGACGGAACAAAGCTAACGGAAGAGCCCGCTCTTTTTGAGGCAAGCTCGTATTCGCAGAAAGTGGGGGATGGCACTACGGCTTGGTTTCTTGCAAATGCCTGCGCGAACCAGTAGATAATTTCTATCGCACCATTTCCCACGACAAGCCAGCTGGGATCTACCTTCAGGTACTCCCCCAAGCTCTTTTTCAGTTCAATGCATTCAGGATCGGGGTAACGCGGGGAAAGCTCTTTTGCGCGCCTTGCAATTTCCCGGAGGGCGCGAGGAGGTGTCCCAAGGGGATTGACGCTGGAGCTAAAGTCGAGCTCGACCAGATTGTGATCCACCGAATATATTCCGCCGTGGGCGCAGGCACTCATGCCAACAATCTGACCCATCCCCGCTCCTGGTTGAACAAGCTGTATTTAGAATGTTTTATGGCGTCTAGGTTTAAGGTTTGCGAACTGCTTTTGGCACAAAATGGAGAAATCCGATTAGCCGCCTGACCGGCTGCCGCCTTGCAGCAATGGCTAACATGTTAAAACATATCCGCCCCCTCCCCCTCTGGTGCCCCTCGCATTATAAGCAACTCTACAGAGCTTGCCTCATGGTTAATTCTGGACAGAGCATCCAGTTTTTCTGCTCAAAATGCAACACGCCGATAAAAGAAACAGCATACATGGACTCTATGTCCAGTGACTGCCCTGCATGCGGCAGTCTGCTTTCAGAGACCATGCGAGCTGCCGCAAAAAAACCCACGAGTCCAGTCGTCCGCCCGCCTTTACAAACGGCTTATGAGATTAACGCTATCCTTACCGTTGGCATGAAAGACATTGATTCCTTTCTTGCCCTGCGTCTAGGAGACAGGCTGTGCATCATAGGCAACGATGCAAATCTGTTTGTTGCAAGGCTGTGCGTCCATGCACTAATGCCAGTGCGCAGAGGCGGAATCGGCGTCCAATCAATAATATTCGTGGATGCAGGCAATAACTCTGATATCTACCAGTGCGTTAATTTCGCCCGCCAGCTAGGCCTTGAAGTCCAAAAGATCTTGAAGGGAATTGTCGTGAGCAGGGCGTTTACGATCTACCAGCTTGCCGGAGTGATAACGCG
>JAKEIF010000060.1 GCA_022545875.1 Nitrososphaera sp. | reverse complement strand
TCTGCCTCACAACCGACTTCTCGATTGATTGACTGCAATCCCAAACCTAGACAACCAACCCTAGTCAACGAGTACGAAGTGCTGCGCGTGAACTAACACCTTGTTATAAGTCGCTGACAACATAGCTTGCCAACTTTGGAAGCCAGCACGCGCAATGCACTGTTCCGTTTTCGTCACCTGGCATAAAATTGAACTTGAAAAATTAGAAAACGCCGAAACCAGAACAGTGCGGCATAAAGTTATCGAGACATATCGGCGCAAAGTAGTGCCATACGGCTCAGATAATCTTGATTTGGGCAATGGACGAGGTAAACAGTAAATACTAAAGCGAAGCAGGTGTGTATTATGGTGACTTGAAATGCCCCTCTATCTATCAAAGTTCAGCTACACGCCAGAGACTTGGTCCAGACTGACGCATAACCCTGAGGACCGCAGAAAGGCCGCTCAGTCCTACATCGAGTCAGTCGGTGGGAAGCTCCATGGGTTCTGGTATGCTTTCGGCACACACGACGGCTACAATCTGTGGGAAGCCCCCGACAATGTGTCCATGGCCGCAGTTGCGCTGGCGATTACTGGCGGCGGGGCACTTGGCTCTTTTGAGACGACAGTCCTCCTGACCGTCGAAGAAACGATTGATGCCCTGCGCAAGGCCGAACAAGTTCGATACCGAGCGCCTGGCGCGCATCCATAATTTCGAGTAGGTATATGATCAAATATTAGGTCTAGACCCGGAAAGATGTCCACAATTCCATTTACCGAGAGCAAGCATCACTACTGCAGTGGACTGCTTGAATGCCCTACCACCTTGTCCTTTCTCATAATCGAGCAGCACGTGCTTTTATGCTCGAAACATATCTCTTGGCTTTCATGATTACATGCTGGACAGCGGCGGAGCTGGATTTTTTCACCGCGTGCGCGCTTTCTCTGTAGGACGGGGAATCGGCGATCAAGATTACACAAGCACCACGCTAATGGTCTGCGGCATACGCACTTTGCAAGCCGCGACTCTTGGCTACCTATGTGTAAGGTGTTCCCGTTGTCTGACCTGCTATCCCTACAGAGAGTATGGCATTCTGATGAAACTGCAAGCGTTTGTTGCTTGATCCTCATTGCTCACAAGATTCGCACAAGTATGGTACGAAGGCAGCGCAATCCTTATCAATTTTCAAATCTTCCTAGTTCCATGGCTTTAGGAGAAAAAATCTTTGAAGGAACAGGAAACGTGGTAGCGTTCAGAATTACCAAAGTCCACCCCGTAGAAGGAACGACAATGGAAGTTAGTTTTATAGAGGATTTGAAAGGTCTGGGCAAATTCCCTGGTGGAAAGAATACGGGGTCTGGGACAATGACCCAATATCCTCATGGAAGTGTGGACGCCAGCTACAACGGATTCGTAACGATGCCCGAGGGGGAAACATACTTGTGGTGGGCTCACGAAAAAGCCAAAAGCGTAGATGGTGGAAAGATGAGAGGAATAGTGACTGTCACCGGCTATACAAATTCTCAGAAATATTCCTGGATGAACAGCGCAATCTTTGCCCTGGAGTCTGAATTTGATCCTGCAACTCAAAAGCTAAAAAATACCGGATACATTTGGGAATAAGACGCTCTCCACCTAGAGTGCCAGTTCTTGGGCTCGGTACCATTTGGGTAAAAATGCCCGTCCCAAGCACTGTGGCTCCCGCCAGAGCAGCCTGCGTATGCGCAGACTATTTCATCCTGCTATTTGTCGAACACAATTACGCTGTACCTGCACCCACAGATGTACTTGGCAAGCTGCCCCTTTGACGAAATTATCCATCCCATAAGTGACTTGTGGTCATGTCAGATCGTTGGTTACTCGCTCGACATTGTTCCTGATGCATCCTTTGTATTGGAAGCAGAGTATGTGAGCGCAGATCCGAATTTCACTCGCCGAGTCTTGCCGCCGTCTAACTTGTCGATATTCCAAACGTCGATTCTGATGGCGTTTGTTCCACTGTATTCTATCAATATGCGATCGTTTGCCTGAATTGTATGTGGGGAGGGGAGAGTAAACACATACGGCTGAAAGCTAGTAGTGAGCGTAGATGCCTCTATCTGTTCGGTAAAGGGAGTCACGTCCTCATCATTGAATTTCTTTCTAATCGTCGCAGTAACTAGTCCTGAAGCAGTGCTGGTCGTTTTTCGAAGATATACGGTCCAGGTCTTCAACTGCTTGTCCAAAAGTGCGGACCCGGAGAGCACTTCAACTCCGGCCCTGGTATCGCCGCCCGCTCTCAGTGTCATGATATCTACGTTGGCCCCGGAAGATTGAGGGATGTCATAGAAAATAGGGCTGATGGGTGCGGCTGTTATCTGGATCATCCGTCCTTCGGAGGGAATGCCGTTCTGATCCAGAACATGAATCATGTAGTACCCCGCGGGGGCAAGCCGGCTGTTAATGGGAGCTTTGACAGTGATACTTGATTCGGTGGTTAGGTTGTCCTGAACTAGGAGCCAGATAAGCCTCTGGTCTGTATTGTAATGGTGAGTGGTTGATGAGACTTTGACAAGTGACACCTTTTTGATGTTCCCGGCGTCAGGCGTTTGAATCGTAACGGTGCCGCCATATTCTGCTACTGTGGGCGCATCGGTAATCTCTGGACGAGTGGCAAAGTAATACGGCGGCCGATAGATCTCGGTCCTTACATCATAGCTCCTCTCGTTAATCGAAGTTCCCATAGTCCAAACACGGCCATCTCGCAGCAGCAAGGCTCCCGAATGGTAACCTCGCGGATACTTGTGGGCTTCTATTGGGGTCGTCGTATCCCAATCCAGCGTTTCCGGATCGAATAGCTCTGGAACATACGCAGCTGTCTCTAGCTTTGTTCCAAGTTCGTTTCCCCCAAATATCATGATCTTGCCATTTGGCAGAATCACTGGATTGCCGTGCCTGCGAGGATACTGCATCGATCCTATGGACGTGGATATAAGCGAGAGACCACTGGAGGAAGGCCTTACTATCTCTGCAGATGTTGTTGCTGGATCATTTGCAGTGGCAGAACCGCCGCATACGAGTATCGCTCCCTTCTCCTCTGGTGTATTTTGCAAAGGCAGTAGCACAGAAGTGCCATAGTTTCTGCTAGTTGCGCTGCCCGCACCTCGCCACCTTCCAGTTGATGGTTCCCACGTACGGCGCGTTGCGCCTTGGCCAACCATCGCGACAATTCCATTTGGCATCAGGTGCATTCTGGGATAAAGGCCGATGCCGCCTGGAGCAACGCCCATGTTGGCGCCGCCGTATTGGGGACCCGGTGCCCCCGGAACATTTGTGCATTCACTTCCTTTACATCCGGCCCGGTACGTCCGGCCAGAGTTTGGATCATACGAAATGGTCCATGTTGGACTTTCAGGCTCCGGATTGTAAACCTCTGTCAAAAGGTTGTGAAAGCCAAATTCGTCGAAACCCTCTACTGTCAAGATCCTTCCATCTTCAAGTGTGACCATTGTAGGATACCATCTTCCATGTTTCATCGATTCGCGCTTTATGAACTGCTTACTCTGATAATCAAACTCATAGGTTGCATTGAGACCCCAGTACAAATTGTTCGGACTTAAGCTCTTGTACATCAATGTCCCCCCGGCTAGCAGGATATTGCCATTTTCTAGAGGAACCTGGCCGCAGCAAAATAGGTCTTCGCCAGCTGGATGATCCAGTTCCTCGTGAGTATCCATCACTGGATCCCATATCCCTGCCCGAAAAGTTCCGGCTTGGAATTGTGCTTTGTGCCACCCCGACCCTCCAAGGTAAAAGACTTTGCCGTTAGGAAGTAGTGCTACGTGAACGGCGTGACCTATTGTATCTGCTCCGTCGACCCACTCCGGTGCGGCTTCCTGGGCCGACGCCTCCCGCCTGTAGCTCTTTGATGTTAATGAACTCAATCCGACAAATCCTGCGGCGGCAACGATCCCGCCAGCGGCCATGAACTTTAGAAACTCTCTTCGAGAGACCCTTGGCACGATGATACAATCTTCTAGGTAGATTTTAAGTACATGAACCAGGCGATATGTAACTGGAGATACTATTCAACACGAGTGAATTTCTAGCACTACACTAGGGTTACATGCCACTCTTACCGGAAGCCAAGTATGCAGATGAAACTGACTGCGTTTGCTGCCTAGTTCAACCTATTATTTGTCATACACGATGATTCCTATCTTGGCATTCCCAAGAGTGACTTCACTCGTGCAATCGTTGCTCAAGCGCAGACCAACTTGATTGGTCGTGGGAGTGGCGAGCGACACCTCGAAACAGTTCGCAGCCGCGCCGGCCGACGCGGAATTCAAAGTGGCAATGGCCCTATCATCGGAATCTACTCCGTTGATGTTACACGATTCCGTTACAGTCGCGTGGGCTGGTGTCGGCGAACTAATAGTGGCAGTACATTCTCCAAAAAGGAGTTTTGTTACACCTTGCAATTCGGCAGCGCCTACAGCGTCTGTAGCGATGTCTGCCGCCTTTATCTGACTATTCTTGATGTCTTCACTTAGGATCGTTTCGTTAATGATGTCACTTGATCCTATAGTGTTTGCAGCGTATGCTCTGAGCTCTGGCGAGGCAACAAAAGACCCAGCTACAAAGGCAACTGCCAACAATCCTATCCACTTTGGTGTAGTTATCATGCCCTTGAGGTAATCAAATGTTGTATAAAACCAGCTATGGAATATCCGGGGTTGCAAACCATAAGCCCTCCTCATCTACAGAAGGACTGAATTGTATCCCATTGATCTTTTTCAGATCAGACAATGTTCTGACCAAATGCTAACTAAGAACTCCTCGCATAGTATTGCGCCATTTGTGACAGAGTGCAGATATGCACTTTCGACTCATTCTGATAGGCATCAAGAACGGTTGTCGGATTTCTTTATCCAGAATCACCAATAGGGGCACTGCAAGACCCGAAAAGTGGACCCAGGTTGGATTATGCAAGCTTCAAACAGCAAACGACAAGTTACCAGTGCACCCTGCAATGTCAATCGGCAACTTCTTTCCATGAATGAGTCAGTATGTAATATCTAGGAAATACTTTGATTTATTATCATTTTGGACGGAAATACCAAGACTCATTTGGTTAGTCTACGATCCAAGATTCTAATTGTATTTTTGCTCATAGCGTGGGTATCAGGACCCGCATTCTTTATGCAGAGCGCGACGTTCTATGGGGGACTGGCAGCGCTTTTCTGGACTTTTGTTTTGATTCCTGCAGTTATCATTACGCTGCTTCTCTATCAGAGAAAGAGGCGACGCACAAAGATTAGCAGATATGATAAGCGGAGGTCACATAGTCAGAATGCTCGGAGATATACCGATACTCAACATTCCACGCCAACTAGCCACACAAATAGTCGAGTCGTTCCTCAATCCACTCAGAATGGTGAAGTAGTAAAGAGCGGCGGGGAGAGAATCATTGCTGACTATCTCTATGAAAACGGCATTCAATACGAATATGAAAAACCAGCAACGGATGCTTCAGGACGAAGGATAAGCAAGCCGGACTTTTTCCTTCCAGAACACAATGTGTATGTTGAATATTGGGGCATGGTCAACTCCAATGAGAAGCTCGAGCGACATGAGTATGTAAAGTCAATGGAGTGGAAAATCAAACGCTACCACGACAATGGCATGAAATTCATTTCAATCTATCCCCAGGACCTTGGCAATTTGGATGCGATGCTAAGGGCAAAGTTACGCCATGATTCTCAAGCCTGATATATGCTCAATTGTAATTTCATTGTCCTCTCTGACCATCCTACGCATCGGCCTGTAGTAATATCGAAATGCATATCTCCTAACTGTCATTTCACGCCCGACCAATGGCCCATGGAAACAATCTTCTGGTCATTAACACCAATGAGGTTTAATTCTATTGTGAAATTCTTGGACATACGTAGACGCGGCTGTTCATTCTCGGCATGCGCGAGCTGTCCGCAAGACCAGACCGACCCTTCAGTCCCTTTGGCTTGCGCTGCCGGGTTTTAAATCATTGATCGTTAGCCTTTAACTTCAAGTTCTGCGCCACACACATTGCAATAGACAACAACCTTTGCCCCTAAAGGCAAAATCATACTTTGATGTCCATTTGGACATCGAGCGGTATGGCTATCGTTAGCGGCAATTTGCAATAATGGTCTTATCACCGTGAGGGAGTGTGCCACATATTAAGCTAAAGTGAGAGACCCCAGCCTATGCCGTCTAAGCAGAACGTTGAAATAATCAGCACCTTAAGCGTGAAGAAATACAATCGGGTCAGTGTGGTGCATGTAAAAAGATGTTTGAAACTTATTCGGAGGTATTAATGCACGTGATACGGAACAAGTATTCCAACTTTCACACATCGGTTCTCAATTAGTGGAACCATTGCGTAAAACCGGCATGCATTGTTTCTACGTGTGTCGCGAACAACTACAGGCAGTTATTCTTAATCTGGATCTATCAGACTTTTCGAAATTGCAAGGTATTCAAAAATGATAGCGACGGCATTAGATGGTTATCAAGTTTGTTAGGCTCCATGGTCTGCCTTGCCTATGACTACCAAAGGAAAATACTGGATATTGGTAGTTGATGAAGTGGACATCGGGCTCATAATGAAACTAGGATTAGAAAAACGGGGATTTGAGGTAGGTGTCTTTGCATGCCGCCGGGTCTGCCGGTCATTAATCATTCTTACCAAAAAACCCGGTCCAAGAAAAGACGAATTCGCCTCGGTGTCCGTCACGTCGCAAGTGACTGACAAGATCGCTTTCAAACAGGAAAATCCTCTCACACACTTTGCAGCAGTAGACTTTGTCAAGCCTTGCCAGAAGAGTTTGGCTCATTCAGTCTCAATAAGCGCATGGAGTATATCTCTTATCTGCCATTAGACCATAGAACAAAATTGAATGGCTCATCTCTAGATTTGTTGGGAACAGTTGGAGCAATGTCGCCTAACCGAGCCACAATGTCAATTCCTAGTCACGTACTTTGGAAAGGGGTAGAATCTAACGCTAGAGCTTGCTATCGACCAGCTTATATCGGATGGTCAAAAAGCTTGTTACTAAAATGATCTCAAACAAACTGACATTATCGGTAGTTCTTGTCGCCAGCCTTGTTGCATCTGGGCTGAGTGCAGTTCCAGCGTTTGCACAAACCGGATCAATCGAGGGCAATATGGAGACAGAGATTGCCTACATGACAGAATACCCGCGAGCAGAAAATGAAGGTGACAGCGAGGTAACGGTACAGACTGAGTACCATCTTTACAGACCCGGCGAGACGGTACGCGTAATGGGTACCGTATCGGAAGAGATACGGCAAGAAACTGAATCTGACACCATTACGGTGCAGCTATTGAATACGGACGCTACGATTGCTGGCGAACAGCAGGCCACAATCAGCGCCGATGGGGAATATTCAGCGACGATAGACCTGGATGCAACTGCAGATCCCGGGGAGTACTTCGCTGGCTCAAGGATTGAAGTACAGGCCAGTCTATTGGGTCTACTGGATGCAGAAATTGTCGCGCAACTAGAGTCACCAAGGACTTCGTTTGTAGTAGGAGCAGAGTCTTCACACGAAATACAAGCAGGAGGCGGCGAGACATTCACCATAGGGGTTGCCAGCAGCTCCAACGTAGACAATGTCGGTTTGGATGAAGATGCAAAGAAGCTGTCGTTCACTGTAGAGGGAGAAACAGGAACGGAGGGAGTCACGGAAATCACTGTGCCAAAGGCTATGCTGAGTGGAGAAATGATGGTGCTCATTGATGGGGAGGCGGTCAGCCCCAGTTCGAGCGATGTAATTCTCAAATCAGAGACAAGCGCTGATGTCACCTTTGAAATCAACTATTCCCACAGCGAGCATACAGTCGAGGTAACAGGCACAAATGTCGTTCCCGAGTTTCCACTGGCAGCACCTGTGATGGCTCTGGCAGTTGGATCTGCGATCTTACTGGTGTCAAAAACCGGCCTGGCGAATTCCCTTAAAAGATTCTGAGCCAAGAATCCCCTCTATCTTTTTTGCCCTCCGCAAAAAGACATACCTCAATTTTCCAGCGATTTCGCGAATCTTCTGGTAGAGTTGCGCTTGCATCACCACTGGAGCTAGGCTTTATTCGATCTCTGTCTCTGTCAGGGTCAGCCCTATTCAAGCAGTGCGATGCATTTACAAGTGCCAAAAATAAAAGATTGAGCTGCTGTGTCAGCTCACAGTGATACGTAGAACGAGTCCTTGCCTTTCTACAAATGAAATGAGCTCTCCTTCGAAACAACTCGAACAGAGTGGCATCCTGTTGAATTCCGACAGCCTCCTGGTCTCGACGTTACATTTTCTGCACTTTTTATTAGCTTCTGATCCCTCCACTTTCACTGTCCAGTGCAATACATTCAAGTCATTTATTTCGCTTTGTGTAGCTTTGTGAACGCGCTAGATTTTTCTATTTTTAGACCATAGAGGCTCAACACCGCAATGGGACGACAACTTGCGGTGAAAATATCGATGCCAACTAGAAGAAATGAAGTAGCTGCCGCCTTATCACGCCAAAGCTACACGCACTCTAAACGACCGTCCTTCTGCGAAAGCGGTGATTGCTCCGTCAAAACATCTTGCACAGAGCAGCAGCCTGTTGAACTCTGCGAGATACTTTGTCTTTTTTGCACATATCTCACATTTTCCATCTCTGCTTTTCAGCGTACTTGATGTCATGTCAGACCAATCCGATATACGCATTCATCCAATTTATCTGACCGAATGTACTTCGCACTTACGCACTAGTTTCTTACGTGTCAAGCGTACAGAATGGTCGGGCAATGGGAACCAATGCCGTTTGAGGGAACAAAGCCAATATTTTCTGGAAGTGTGAATTGCGAGCTCTATCCTTTCTTTGAAGACCCTGGAGCATGCAGGGCAGCTGTGAATTCACGCCAAGTATGCCTAAATGCGACACTCAATTATCTTGCATCCCCCCGTGACCAAAAACTCAATTGAGGCGACTTGATATCTAGTATTGTCGGGAACCTAGTGAGTTGCTGTGCCGGGCCGCAATTCATGAAAACATTTGTTGCAATATAATACATGTCTGAATTCTACCGAGACCTGGGCTTCGAATGCCTTGCAATTTGGACATTGAACTCTCGACATTCCCGAAGATGAATCGAGCATCCCGCCCTCTAGAGACAATACACACCTTGAAAAACATAGCGGGAACTGTACCGACAACTTGCGACGGTTACCGAGAAACGCAATAGTAAATTGTACTGCCGTGTTACATTAAAATAACTATTAGAATGTACTATAATTAACTTCCAAGGAAAAGGCTCGATCGATATTGACACTTGAACTCACGAAACTCTTTGACAGAATTCAGTGCAGGTCCTGCGGCTCCAAAGTGACAATAAAGCGTGTGTGTCTTAACTGCAAAGAGCCTAGCGCGACTTGGTGCGAAAACTGCTTCAAGTTGGAAGAGTACACCCATCGGGGCCATACTGAGTTGGACCTGTTCTGATCTATTTTTAGACCGCATCTCAGAGCTAATCTGGCTAGTGATTCTGTTCCCGATGCAGTATGCGATGCGTTTCTTTATGGGCACATTACCTATTTCATAGAAGTATACGGCAGTAATTGGAGCGGCATAGATTGGCATTTGTCTGCATACAGGATGCGTGCGAGAAAGTAAACAAGAACGGGGCGTGTCAGTAGTAGACCTCATGCGCTGGCAGAGATGTGTATGAGCCTAAACGGTTGATTAAAACAACCCAATAATAGGTATGTTCACGATAACAAAGTTAGTCAAATGCGCGACAATACACCCAATGTCATAGTTTGCGACGATGACGCTGAACTTAATCCCTTTATCCGCAACTACTTCAAGTTGGATGGGTTTGAAACTCATCAAGCCTTGTCTGCGCAGGAATGTATTGACAAGTTAGCAGAACTAGGCGATGCGATTGACGCTATAACTGTGAACGGCAATATTGCATCTGACAGAAGCGTCATGCTCATCCTTAATGTGAAAAGACTGAACAAGAAAGTAAAGATCTTTGTATTGGCGGATAAGGGACTTGCCGAGGATAAGACTAGAATAATGGACTACGGTGCGGATGAGTTTATGACAAAGCCGTTAAGCATAGAAACTCTGGTAAATAAAGTGAATTCAGCACTTATACAACCAATTAGGCAATAATACAGCGGCGGGATCATTCCGCTAGCTTTACAATAATCTACTCATGGTTGAGCCAACACAGGCTCTATGTGACTTGACGGAAAATAGTGCACTGTTAATTCTGCGGCTGATAAAAGCAAGTGAGGTGTATGGCATCCGGCGTGCTGTTACCTGCAATAGAATTTACGCTCATCAGCGACATATGATACAACACCCTCTAAAAACGTCAAATACAGTTTGCCAATGTGGGTTTTCCAGAGTAGCGTTGCTAACTCGCAGCCATTCGTCCTTGCAGACG
>JAKEIF010000059.1 GCA_022545875.1 Nitrososphaera sp. | reverse complement strand
TCAACTTGCTAAATTCCTTTACGTCGGTTAGCTGAACATCGTCGCTTCTGCTTATCAGCTTTGACAACGTCGGCTTGGCATCTTTTCCTAATCGTACTGCCTCTTTGCCTTTTCTTAGAAATGCTAGTGTGGTTCCACTGTCCGACAACTTGCGGCCAAATTCCGTGGCAGTCTTTAACTTGTCAAAAATGCTGGTCTCGTCCTCATGTATCCTAAAAAATTCGGGCTCAAGCAAGTCTATCGAGACTGTTCTATTATTGATGGTGATGCTCACGGCTTTTTCGCCTCCATAGTCAATTGAAAGGCCCCCTGCCTCAGCCGAGCTTATGACCTTGCTCATCCATTCGCCTACCTGGTCGGCTTCGTCAATATGCAGGTGTTTTTTGCCTAGCATTACTATGCTGCCGTCGTAATGTTTGCCCTTTGCTTTGCCTCCTCCGAAGTTTCGTGAGTCTCTGCAGTGATTACGACCTTGCCATTAATAGTCCACTTTGCACTCCCCATGTCCTGTCCTCCCGGACCTCGCGCCTTGGGAAGATCTATAACCAGGTTGTCGAAGTTGTACGTGACAGAAGCTCCTTTACCGGTCAACCTATCGAATAGCTGTCCAACTATCTCGGCCCATTGCGAAGATGCTTGTTGTAGATCCCGATTGCCTTCATTCATGCTACAGATCTATGCACAATAATGCATTTAATGACAGCCGGGTGATCTGTACATGCAGTTGCATCTAATCCTTATTTATGACCAGTAAGAAACTTCATGCATTTACAAAACGCTTTGCCATATACGACTGTTTCATTCTCAGACTTGTACCTACAAAGCACCCGGAATGCCCAATCGGTTTCGCAAAGAATGATGGACAGCTATTTTGCTTCCGACGATAACGTGCCCAGATAATGCCTTTTTATCGCTTGCTGTGCAAAAACGATGGTGGACGAATCAAGTGAAACAGAGGCCAACTATGTTGATCAAGACACGGCAAGGAATCCCAAAGGCAAACAGCGCGGACAGAACGCAGAAGATGATCCAGTCCAGGCGGCAAACCAGAACGACAGGAAAAAGGCGCCATCTAATCCAAAGATGCCTCCATCGGGTAATCTTGAATATGCTGGTCAGAGCAACAACACGAAAAGCTCCTGACTATCACGTGCTACTGTTCTAGGTGAAATTCCATGGGTATTTCTCGCCAGGGTATCCTAGGACTATTCTGCAAGACGTCTGGATAGATTTCATTTCCACGTTCAATTTCTATTGCGAGATGCATAGCCGCAATCTTGCTGTGCAGAGATGTTACTTCACGTCCTGCACTCTGTCGTCTTTGCAATTACAGATACGGTTTTATCATTTGAGTTGGCGACATTGACCTTCCCTGTCACGGTGTTCACCCCGATTCCGATGGGCTTGTCGCCAACGTCTATCTTTTTTGTCAAAGTGTCGTTGTTTCCGTCAATGATTGCAACCTGGCCCGGATATCTGTTCGATATTCCTGCAAATATCTCGTTTGTCTCCTGATTCACTGCCAAGTCAAATGTACCGAGATGTTCTCCCAGACTTATTGAATGAGGGCGATCGTCTCTATAATCTTGTCATTCTCCGCCCCGTCGGTCACCCCTATGGTCGAATCACGAAAGTTGGACACGTAAATTCTGCTCATGTTGCTGTTTGCATTCACGAACCTGCATCTTTTCCAATGCTGCTAGCTTTCTACAGTTTTAGTGAAATCCCATGCGGAGTAATAGAGAGGCGTTAATTCTATCAGCGCCGAGTCGCTACTTCCTGCATTATCTAGCATCTGTTTTGCAGTTGGGTTCTCGGTGTTCCCGAGATACTTCAGAACCATTTTTCGTACTACCGAAACATTGAATTTCGGATCTTCAGAAATGTTGGCGTTAGCCTTGCCCTTCACACATCGCATGGGAAAACTGTCTTCATCAAGGTTGAAATAGATTAGATTCTTTCGCCTAATGTTTGTAGCCTTTTGAGAGGTCTTGCTTGTAATAACGTAGATTCTCTCATTATCTGGATCATAATAAAACCATACCGGTGTAATTATCGGATCTCCATTTTTGCCAATGGTTGCAATCTGAAGGTTAATTTTACTGCCCAAAAATTCCCTAACTTTTTGCTCGCTCATCGGGGAACCAGCAGTAGAAGTTTGGACAATCTTCATCATGTATCAGAAGGAATAGCGATAATTAAGTATTGTTCTAAAATCAATAGTTGATCATCATTGCTGGGGCCATGGTTGTATTGGCTGGGATTGATACTCGGTACCAATAAAAAGCGACCCTCACTTCCACCGGCGTGAAAATACGACGCGCCAAGGTAATGACGGACAGTATGATTTGCGTGCCATGAGCTGTCGAATAGCGATGGCAGATTATCCTAAAGGCCGTTATCTTGCTCTTGAGAGTGCATATATACAATATTGCGCCAAGTCTGCCGCATTATGAAGGCCCTGATTATAGGCGTAATTGTGGCTGCTGTAGTAATTGCAATAGCAGGAATCCTAATAGTGAATAGTCTTATGACTACCTCACCGGTAGAGGCAAATCAGGGAGGTATGGGAAACATACCTACTGACACCAACACAACAACTACGTCGCCGCCGGAAGAACCAGGCAGAATAATACTATCGACAGAACCAGTCTATCGAGAACGCGCACCACCTGGAGCCGCCACTCCGATAAACCAGACACACATAAGCGCAGAACACTCTGGAAATGGCATACTGACTCTTCCTAACGGCACACAGATCAACACCACTAGCAGCGGAACAGCGATTCTTTCGTTTCCAACGTCATCTGCTGATGCAACATCGACTATTCGAGCAGAAAATGGTGAGGCAATGACGGCCACAATTCATGAAATAATACAGTTCAACGATCCTGCAGCAGCACCACAGGGTGGAGGCAGAGGCATTCTAACAGCTATCCTGCACACAAATTCAACTGGCTCACTGGCACCATTTGATGGCATGATACTTGCAGGAACTGATATCATTTATCCAAACGGCGAAACAGACACGCAAATGTGGAGATGGGAAAGTGGAATACCATTATCGACCAATTCGACTAGTGCTACTTCTGAAGCCAATGTGACAGCGGCGGATAACGACTGACGACGAAGAGTTAGAACCAGGCAAGATCAATAAGCGAAAGGTGCTAGCGGAACAAGCATGGAAAAATGCGAGAACGAGCTGACCAGATCGTGATCAGTTAAATAACGGTGCAATAAACGGTGCATCGATTTACATGACAAATCAAAACAGGATAGTTTTGGTGACCGGAGCAACAGGGAATGTCGGCAGTGAAATAGTAAAGCAACTCGCGTCATCCGTTTCTTCTAATGTCCAGACTGATATTCGAGCCGCAGTTCATTCTCAAAATAACGTTGACAAACTCCCACAATATGCGAAAAATGTTGAAATTGTTACAATGGATTACAACAAGCCTGAAACTGTTGCTGCGGCGTTGCACAATGTAAGTACACTATACTTGCTAACTTTGCCTTCACTTCGCATGGCAGATACCTCGTTGAAGGTGATTAGCGAAGCAAAGAAGCATGGCGTTGAATACATAGTAAAGCAATCAGTGTTTGGAGCCGATGCTGAACCAGGAATATTAATAGGTCGATTACATAGACAAGAAGAAAAAATCATAGAAGAATCTGGAATTGCATACACTTTCATACGTCCGAGTGCCTTTATGCAAAACCTCGTGAATTACTTTGGGTATACAATAAGAACACAAAATGCAATTTTTCTCCCTGCCGGAGAGGGCAAGGTAAGTTTTGTAGATGCTAGAGATGTCGCAGCTGTTGCGGCAAAGTTACTGATCAGAGCGAATGGCACGCGATACGACAACAGGGCTATCGTCGGTACTGGTTCGGAAGCATTATCCTATGGCCAATGTGCAGAGGTCATCTCCAAACAGACAGGCAGGAAAATAGCCTATATCGACATCACAGAAGAAGATGCACGTAAAGGGATGAAAGCTATGGGTACGGAAGATTGGCTTGTTGAGGCTATCTTGGAGGAATTTCATCAAACAAAATTGGGAAATAGATCAAAAACCAGCAATACTGTTGAAGAGATTCTTGGTCGAAAGCCAAATTCGTTTGGAAGCTTTGTCAAGGACTACGTGAATTCTTTCAATTGAAATATTAGCGAATTACAGCTCCCCACTGTAGTTATATGTCAGATCCAGAGCTAATTTGTGAGAGACCATAATGGGTAACCAAAGAAATGATCGTTTAGGACAAATTGATGTTGCGATTCTAGGAGGAGGTCCTGCAGGCCTGCAAGCAGCATTAGTCCTTTCTCGCACAAGGAAAAAGATCATGGTTTTTGATGATCCAGAGCCTCCAAGAAATGCAGCTTCTCATGGAGTCCATAACTTTCTGGGCTTAGATGGGCTATTGCCAGCAGATATTCGCAAGATTGCATGGCAACAGATCGATAGGTACGCCTCTGCTGAACTTCATAAGAACAAGATAGCAAATGTCAGCAAGAATGAAGACGGGTTATTTCTTGTTACAGATAATAGTGGGGCATCGATTAAAGCAAGAAAAGTGATTCTTGCTTTTGGATATCATGATGTCTATCCAGATATCCCAGGTTTTGTCGAGTGTTGGGCTGATACAATTATTCCGTGTCCTTTTTGTGATGGGTATGAAAACAGAGATCGTCTCTGGGGTGTTGTCGTGAATTCCAAGATGGTTCAGAATTGGACGACAAGAATTAAGGTTTTCATACCTTCTGATATAGAGATAACATCGTCATACCAAGATGAATTGTCCAGATTAGGAATTACGATTCATAGAGGGAATATCATAAATGTAAACCGCACTGATAGTAAAGTAGAATCAATCTCACTAGATTCAGGAGAAAAAATCGAAGTCGAAACCCTTTTCTGGATACCTCCAAGAAGGCGCTCTCCGCTGCTTCAAAAACTAGTTGAAAACTTGGGTCTAAAGTTGGATAGTGAAGGCAACGTAGAAACGGATGAAATGCGGCAGACAAACGTAAAGGGAATTTATGCTGCTGGAGATGTTCGCCAGACAATGCCCATAGGGGCGCTTGCTGCATCCTATGACGGAGGGATGGCGGCTACATCGATAGTGCGCGAGTGGTATCATTAGTTGTTTGTAAAGCTGGACAGTGTCGATTGCTACGCGCCTGAGCATTACGTGCAACCAACATACTGATAGTGCATTAGGATTATAAGATTGTTCTAGGAAACGCTGGCAGAGATTGAGTACGCATCTGCCATGACAGACGAGAAACCTTCAGAAAAGAACGAAAAGGGTTGGAAAGCTAAACCTAGAAAAATAAGATATTCTGCATATGGTGGAGCCGCCGTGGCTGCGCTGTTTGTCATTCTCCTATCTATCGAACCAATTGGTTCACTTGGTAACCCTGCGCCGCCTGGTAGATTGCTTGATGTCGGCGGCTATAAAATGCATATTTACTGCACTGGCGAAGGAAGTCCAACTGTCATACTAGACGCAGGTCTCGGACAGGGTACTCTCTATTGGTCACAAGTTCAAGAGAGCGTCTCCAAACATGCCAGAGTGTGCAGTTACGACAGAGCTGGCATGGGCTGGAGCGAGTCAGGTCCAAAGCCTCGGACTTACATGAAAGTCACTGAAGAGCTGCATGCATTACTTTCAGCCGCCGGCGAGCAAGGACCTTTAGTCCTCGTTGGACACTCTTCCGGCGCTCATACTGTCCGATTCTTTACACAAGATTTTCCAAATGAAGTGGCTGGTATCGTGCTAGAGGATGCAGCAAATGAGAGGGTTCTAACGCAGGAGAATCTAGCACCAGGAGTAAAAATGATGCAGGATGCTTTACTTGCTTCCCGCCTGGGCTATTTCAGGATTAATGAAGATAGCCTTGCCACGATGGCTGGAATGGAAATACCCGCAGAATTGAAACCCTACTTGCACATAAACTACAACTCCAAGACATTCGCCACTTCTGCAGATGAATTGATGGCTATGCCCGTGACTGCGGAAGCGCTAGAACCTACCAAATACGAAGGAGCTTGGAAGGATATCCCTGCAATTGTGCTCACAGCTGATAATGAAAATGGTAGGATGTTGGGCATGCATGAACACCACACACAACTTGCTGAACTATCCACCAAAGGAGAGCAGATACTCGTAAACAGCTCACATAACATCCACATAGATCAGCCCGATGTGGTAATACAAGCCATTTTGAATGTCGTAGACGCTGCAATCACAACTTCAGACACATTCGTAGTCGATGTAGTGGGCGAGCGCTTTAGTGTAAGAGTAACTGACGCGGAGACGACAAGGCTGCTGGTAGAGAACTATGAGCATAAGAACTCTATGCACATAACCGGCAAGCTTGCTCGCGGAGATGGCGGATTCAACAATCCCTGGCCTTGGCACCTCGAACCAGATAGTGTTAGGATGGCAGAAGTTTCGATTGAGCTTTGTGACGGAAGGCCAAGCTTGATTGAAGAGGATTTAGATTATTGGATTGAAACCGTCGGAAGCTATTGCCCTTGGAGTTCGAGCATAGTTGAGGTCCCACCGTTATTGCGTTCGTAAACGCGATCCTAATATTTACGGCCTATGGATCAAATTAAGCAAAGGGTAACTTTCGACAAAAGCCCGCATTGTATAGCTGAAGGTTTCCGTCGATGTCAGTTATGATATTGGAGTGGTCGGCCAATAGTCGGGATTTTTTTCCTGATGAACAAAATTCATGGGACCGGTGGGATTCGAACCCACGACCTCCAGCGCCCCGGGCTGACATCCTGCCAAGCTAGACTACGATCCCTCGAAAAAACAGTTCGTTCCTCCTCTTTTAAATGTACAGAAATTCCGGGATACTCTCCTGATGTGCTGAGCGCTCTGTTTCTAGCATAATAAACCTCTAAAATCCATATATCAAATACACTCAGGCAAAGGCTAATGTCACAAGGAAATTTTACTTGCTCTGCATGCGGCCAATCCTTTAGAAGCGAGGAAGAACGAGAGCGCCACAACCAGGAGCATCACCCGGAAATGGCAAGAAAGGCTGGTCAGTCAGCGTAGACAGACCAATCTGATTTTTTATCTGTTTACTTTTCTTTCTTGAATTCTATCTCTACGTTTTTGTTCCGGATTTCCAGCGTGTATGCTTCATAGTCGCTCACCGGAATCGTATCCAGGACCAAGTTTGCACAGATCGGGCATGTCTGAAACCCATGCGAGCCTCTGAGAAGCGAAGCGGCCCAGAGGCAGCTGTTGCAAATGACTAGGTCGCGATATTCCTCTCCGGACACAGCACTAATTCTGACTTGGCAGAAATAAAAATCAGACGGCCTTCATTCTTTTGAACGAAAAGATTCCAAACAAGCCAAGAGCCGCAGTATATGCAGTTAGTATTGCCATGTCAATTTCAAAAGAGTTACTCCCCGTACCAAGCATCGCATGCCGTAATGCATCGACGCCGTAAGTTGCCGGGTCCACAGCAGTCAAGACCCATAGCCAGTCCGGCAAGTTGTCAAGCGGAAAGAGTGCCCCACTAAGGAAGAACAGCGGAAACACTACAAAGCTCACAATCATCTGGAAGCCCTCCAAACTGTACATGTAACTCCCAAGCGCCAGCCCAAGCGACGTTAGGCCAAACGACATGAGCAAGATCACTGTCACTGCCTGAATGATGGACAGTGGCGTGAATGGCACTCCAATTACCGCCCCAATCGCAAGCAATATTGACGCCTGTATCAGCGACGTAGTCATCCCTCCCAGGGTCTTGCCCACAAATACGCTCGCCCTGCTGACAGGCGCGACCATGACGCTTTTTAGAAAATCAAATTTTCTATCCCAGATTATGTACGAGCCAAAAAAGACCGAGCTGAAGATTATAGACATTGCCACGATGCCCGGGAAAATGAATAGCTGGTAGTCCACCCCGGGAATCGTGGACGGGTTTGCAGCTCCGAGTCCCGAACCTATTACAAATAGCCAGAGTATGGGGGTAAATGTAGATGCAACGAGCCGGCTTTTCTCCCTCAAAAACACCTTGAACTCGCGGAGCCATAGCGCGTACAGCTTTGTAAGATGGGCTTCAATCATACTTTGCAAATCTTTCCATAAACCCCCCTTCTGCCTGTTCCTTGTCGATGTTCCGTCCTGTTATCTGGATAAACACGTCGTTTAGAGTAGGGCTTGAAAATTCAGCAGACTCTGCCTCGACCTGCTGCAGCAGAATCGGCAGGGCCTTCCTCGCGTCTCGAACGGAAAGGACAAGGAACCCGTTGCTGTGCTCTACTCTATTGACAAAGTCAAACCGCTCTGCCAGCTTGGCTGCTTGCGGATCCTTGGTCTTTAACCTGATAACGTCGCCTCCAAGGCCCGCCTTTAGCCCCGCAGGGGTGTCGAGGGCAACTATTTTGCCCTTATCGATTATCGCTATTCTATCGCACAACATGTCCGCCTCTTCCATATAGTGCGTAGTCAAAATGACCGTAATCTTTTCCTCTTCAACGAGAGTTCGCACGTACTTCCACATCACTTCCCGGCTTGCGGGATCCAGCCCAAGCGTTGGCTCGTCTAGAAACATTACCTTTGGCTTGTGCAGGAGTCCCCTTGCGATCTCTAGCCGGCGACGCATGCCGCCAGAATACGTCTTTACTTGGTCATTTTTTCTATCTGCGAGGCCGACCAATTCCAGGACTTCCTCGATCCTCTTTCTCCTGATCTGCCGGGGTACGCTGTACAGCATCGAATGGAGGTGCAGGTTTTCGTACCCAGTCAGGATGTCGTCGCTGCTGGGGGCCTGAAACACGATTCCGATGCTCGACCTGACTTTTGCCGGCTGCGTCACGATATCGTAGCCGTTTACTGTCGCACTGCCTGATGTTGGCTTTAGAAGGGTTGCGAGCATATGGATAGTTGTTGTCTTGCCCGCGCCATTTGCACCAAGCAGTCCAAAAATTTCATTCTCCCCAATGTCCAGTGTCAGCCTGTTTACGGCAGTTAGTTTGCCGTAGGCTTTGACTAGCTCTCGGATCTTTATCAAGCAAGCATTGATGCGCGCTTTACCGTATTATGTCTTGATCCTTGCAAAAAATTGGAAGAGTAAAAAACTACTTGCCTATTCTGAACATCTTGGTTCCGCAAACCGTGCAGATACCCTGAGTGGCTGGCTTGCCGTTTTTCATTGTAACCTTCTTCTCGTCTTTCATGTCTCTCTTGGCTTTGCACTTGACGCAATACGCTTCCATAAAGCCCGTATGCGTGCGGGGGTAAAAGAAGCTTTCCACTGCTCCAGAGACCCTATGTCTCGGGAACCAGCCAGTCAACGAGAGGGTCCAGCTCCTCGCAGTCTATGGTGACCCTTATGGGCCCAAGTGGCGATTCCTGCTCGTCTTCGATAATTGCCGCTATTCCGGCAGCAGCCGCCTGCTTGTTCAAGAAAAACCAGGTGGTGTCGCCGGAGCGGTTGTCAACGAGCATCCGCCGGAGGACTCCCATGGCGGACCTCGACCGTACCTGTTCGTAGATAAGTGAAAGGGCTTCAGTCCCACGCGCTCTACCCACCGCCCTGCTCCCGTACCGGAATTCCGGCGAACACCTGTCAATTACGTTTTCAATTGCGGCGATGACTTTTTGCGGATCCTCTGACGGGTTGACCGGGGCTTCGACTCTGATCTCGACTTCGGACTGTATGTTGGGCTTTCTCAAGTGCTTTCTGACCCCGCTTCTCTTAGCCACTCGTCAACAATTTGATATGCCCTGTCCTTTAGCTGCTCCAAGGTCAGTTCGTTGTTTGACAGGGTTTCGTCTGCAAGGGCAATTGCTTCACTTATCCCGACAGACAGCTCGCGCCGGTCCCTCCCGGCAAACTCGTCGGTGCTGGCCGGGGCGTCAGACCTCCCCCTGTCCTGCAGGTGTTTAAAACGCGTGTCCTGCGACGCGTGGATCGCAAGGAGCCTTACATGACCGACGCTCCTTAGGACCTCTACTTCGGGTATGCTGCGTATCCCGTCAATGACAATGTTTCCCTTTGAGCCGTCCCTCTCTAGCTTTTTCAAAACGAGATGTGCCACGGCACCTGCTCCCAAATCGTCTCTGAGCTTTAGCATCAGCTTGCCGAGATTAGAGTCGGTTGGCTCCAACCCCTGCATTTTTGCTTCCTCCCTTACGGCGTCGCCCATGGTCAGTGATGCAAAACCCCTTTCCTTCAGGAATAAAGCGACTGTTGACTTGCCTGCGCCCGGCATGCCCGTAAGGCAAACAATAAGCCTGTTGCTAGGCAATTTTACTCGGCCGAAAGGTCCCAGTAGTTGGCGTCCTTGAACTCTTCCTTTGGCTTGCCAAGCGACTTCCACTCTTTGAATGACTTTGGATACAGCTTTACATTCTGAAACCCTGCGAGCTTGAGCGCATAGTACGTAAGTCCGGACAGCGTCCCTACGCTCCCGCAATACGTGATTATTTCTGAATCGTTTTGAATCCCCCTGTTTTCTATCATGCGCTTGAGCTCCTCTGCCCTTCGCAGGATGCTCCCGTTTGCGCCAACCATAGTGTATGGGATGTTCTTTGCCCCGGGGATGTGCTCTGTCAAAAAGTTGAGCCGCTCCCTTGAATCAACAAGCAATTTCCCTGGCTCTGATTTGGCAGACTCGACATACTTTGCGTCAGCATGGATGTTGCTGTTCACTGCGAGCGAATGGCTCGCCCTTGGATACTTGTTTGGGCGCTTTTCAGTCTCCATCCCGAGCTCCTTCCACTGCTTGAATGTCATCTCCAAGAGCGCGGTGTTTGCGTGGCCCACGTACTGGAACGTCCACGCCACCCTGGCTGCCAGCGCGCCAAACGTGTCGTCATAAACTACAACAGGCATCCTGTCAGATATCCCCAGCTCGCAGAGTATTTCCACTACTTTATCCGGCGCGTCATTTTCAAGTATGCGCGCAAGTGGAAGCGAGACTGCCGTAGGTATGTGTTCATTTGTATAGTCGTCGGCCTTTCTCACATCGACAACGCGTACGGCTTTCTTGCGGACAAGTGAACGCAGAGTGTCCGCGTCGCAGATGATCGGGAGCTGAAATTCCACTGCCTTTGCTGACGGCTTTTTCTTTTTTGCCACGCCACCTGTCAAGCGGCGCATTCTCCTCTGGCGGTCTTGGCAATGAATCTGGAATCACTGCCATAGTCCATGTAAGCGTCTGGATCCTGCTCCGGAGAAGGAAGCTGGATGACCTGCGCCAATGCTCCTTTCATGTCCTCAAGGTCCTTGATGGTCCCAGTAGCTTTGCCCTTTGCGACCGCGGTGATCCACTGGTGCATGGTTTCGTTCCCGGACTTTTCCTGACGGTAGATCTCTATTATCTTTAGCACGGTGTCGACGACTCTCTTTGCCGGTACGCGCGTCACAACCTTGCCCAGCTGGCCTTGTTCGCCGGCGCTTCCCGCAAATAGCATCGTATAGGTCGGAGTCATAGAGTTGTTCATACGCGTCGCGCCGCCAAAAAATCCAACCGTGGCTATCTCGTGTTGTCCGCAGGAATTCGGGCAGCCGCTGATCTTGACGGTAGAATCGCGAAGCAAGTCGTCGGTGTCAAGTCCAAGCTCTAGGAACCTGCGCTGTACCTCCTTGGCTAGCCTGTGAGAGTTGGTGATTGCGAGGTTACACGAGGTAGTGCCTGAGCACCCCACGGCCGACGCAATGGTGAGCGCCCCTGGGTTTGCGAGCCCCACGGAAGCCAGTTTTTCGTAAAAGTCGCGAAGCTCTGTTCCGCGGACGTAGCGGACTGCAAAGTTCTGGTGAGGGGTGTTCCTTGCGACGCCTTCTGCAGAATAGTCGCGGATTGCAGAAGCAAGAACGCGAAGCTGGCTTGCCGTAATGTCGCCTGCCCCAAGCGTAATGAATAGTGTAAAGTAGCCTTCCTGCCTTTGTGCAACGACATTGGTGTGGAGCCATCTTTCAAACGCCGGGCTGTCCTTTGTCACGCTTTCGTTCAACATTGGAAGCTTGGCAATCCTTGTCGCCTTGGGAAGCTGCCTTGTGTCCTCTTCCGCCTTTACGTCAAACATCCTGGCAGTCGAGTAAGATGTAGTCATTTCGACAATTGATCTCTCCTTGAGGGCCATCTTTTGGAACTTCTCCCAGCCCATCTCGTGGACAAGGTAGCGCATCCTGTTCCTGGCCATGTTCTCGCGGTTGCCATGCCTGTCAAAGAGCCTGACTGTCGCCATGCACGTGGATAGCATCCTGTCTTCTGGAGTAAATTCTTCAAGAAGGTGGCCAATGAAAGACGCAGCTCCAAGACCTCCGCCGAGGTATATTTTGAATCCCCTAATGGTCTGGCCGTCTTCGCTGGTCTTTACGGCTGGGACGAGCCCGATATCTGCAACCTTTACTAGGCCATGTTGGTCGCAGCATGAAAAGTTGATCTTGAATTTGCGCGGAAGGTTCTGGCACATGGGGTTGCGCATGAAGAACCTTGCGATTGCCTTTGAATACGGCGTTGCGTCGAAAACCTCGTTAGGGCAGACACCGGAAAAATGACTGCACATCACGTTTCTGACAGAGTTGCCGCATGACTCCCTTGTCGTGAGCCCTACCTCGACTAATCCCCGCATGACTTCGCTGACGTCTTCCAGCTGGACCCAGTGAAGCTGTATGTTCTGGCGCGTGGACACGTGAGCCGACCCAATCGAAAATGATTCAGAAAGGCTGGCTATCTTGTCAAGCTGGTCAGCTGTGATCTCTCCAGCCGGGAACTTTATCCTTACCATGCTGTAGTCCATATGAAGGCGTGAACCGTAGGCACCATGCTGCAGGCGGAAACGCCGAAAATCGTCTTCAGAAATCTTGCCTTGCCTGAAAAGCTTGACTCTCTTTGCAAAAATCTCCGTTTCCTCTTCGCGGCCCCATTTTGGGTTGGGCTTTGGAGGACTAACGCTAGTTACCTTTGACTTCTTCATTCTACTCTAGAAAAAGTGTACCTTAAATCATATATTTTTTGTGGAAATAGGACAAATTGGCATAGATCATGCTAGGCGGCGGCAAGATAGCGTGTCTATTGAGACGGACGTGCAAAACCTTTTTAGCATAACTCGTTTTTCGGATGAACATGGCAAAGGCAAAGAAAAAAGTCGCCAAGAAATCCAAGGTAAATCCGATTCCCAAAGGCTACCATACGGTCACTCCTGGTCTCGCTCTGCGAGATACTGCTCAAGCTATAGAATTCTACAAAAAAGCGTTCGGCGCAAAGGAGAAAGCGCGCATGCCCGGACCAGACGGCAGGACCATAATGCATGCAGAGCTCCAGATAGGCGACTCCACCATCATGGTAGGAGAAGAAATGCCCCAGATGGGCCATCCGTCACCGCAGACGCTCAACGGAACCGCAGTCAACCTCTACGTCTATGTCAAGAATGTCGATAAGGCGTTTGAACAAGCAGTCAATGCAGGTGCTACCGTAGTCATGCCCGTGACAGACATGTTCTGGGGTGACCGCCACGGCGCGTTGAAGGATCCGTTCGGGCATAGCTGGGGGCTAGCGACACACAAGCGCGACCTTTCTCCAAAGGAGATGAAGAAGGCGGCCGACGAGTTCTTTGCAAAACAGCCCATGCAATAACTCAAGCTGGCTCTGTTAGGTCTTCGAAAGAAGACTCAACTCACCTGCATCGACTCGAAGGACTACTGAAATCGTCGGGCTCTCCTTCATTTCTTTACCTGCAACCCCTTGAGAACTCGCAAGCCTGGCCAGTCTTTTTCTGGATATGTTCCTGGCCTCAGCTACGTCTCCATCCACTTCTTACCCCTACATGCCACAGCTAGCTGCCTACATTCAATAGCACAAGCTTAAAATCACCTATCAATTCGCTTTTTCAACTGGCGAGAAAGAAATGGGCAAGAGAACACTGGTTCGTAGAAGGGGCCGCGGAGGCAAGCAATTCCGAGCCATCATTGTTGGCAAGATTGCCCCAGCAAAATATCCAAATTACAAGCTGGAAGACCGTCACACGGGTAAAGTAGTCGATATCGTTCATGAGCGCGGGCGCGATGCCCCGCTTGCAAAGGTACTTTTCGAAGATGGCAAGTTTTCATACATTCCTGCTCCAGAGGGCACCGTAGTCGGCAACATCATAGAGGCGGGGACTGGCACGGCCGCAACTCGGGGCAATATCATGGCCCTCGAGTCCGTACCTGATGGAACAGTCGTTTGCAATATAGAAAAGAACGTTGGAGATGGAGGCAAGCTGATCAAGTCCGCAGGCGCGGCTGCAGTAGTTTTTGCCCACGGTACAGAAGGAGTTACGATAAAGTTCCCATCCGGCAAGTTCCTGACTTTGAACTCAAAGTGCAGGGCAATGATTGGCACCATTTCGGGAGCGGGCAGGAAGGAAAAGCCATTCCTCAAGGCAGGCAATAGGGCGAAATACATGCAGGCGCACGGAAGGCTATATCCTACAGTAAGGGGTATCGCCCAGGCTGCAGTCTACCATCCTCACGGTGGAGGAAGGCACCAGCACATCGGCAGGCAGTCCTCAGTTGGAAGAACTACTCCGCCTGGAAGGAAAGTGGGCAACATCGCTCCGAGAAAGACTGGACGAGGCAGGATCAAGGATCCGAACCAAAGGTCCCGCTAGTCCCTTCTTTTCCCTTTTCATTGTCTTCGTAAAGCCTATATTCTAATGCGTGATCTACGGGCTTGGATGAAGTCAGAACAATTCTTGAAGAATATCCTCTCACTTGACCCGCAAATCAGGTTTGCCGGCGTAATGGAGAAATCCGGCCACCTCTACGCCAGCTTTTGGCGCGAAGGGACCGAGGAACACCTGAAGGGCCGCAACCCGGAAATCAGCCTTTCCCAGTCGGCCTATATTGTCGATTTGAGAAAGATGTTTGTCAATGAGCTTGGCAGCCTGAAAGCAGTGACCTATATCTATGACAAGGTCAAGGCGCTGAGCGTCCCAGTCAAGGATCACGTCCTGGCAGTTTCTGCAGAGACGGCTTCTGACAGCGAGCAGCTGCTGGCCAAGATATTGAATTACGTAAAGTCTATCGAACAGGAGCTTTCCCTGTATCCTCCAGGCAATATTGTCAACGAAGAAAAGAAGGAGGTTTTGCGTAACCTCCGCGACTCTGGCATCGCAGAAGACTTGATAGCCGAGCAACTCGATCTCGATGTCAATACAGTCAAGGTCCTGATTGCGGAAATGAAGTAGCCGGTCAGCCTATTCCCTTGAATTTCTCAAGAGACTTCCACATGTACCATGTGGCAACGCTGGAATATGGCTTCCATGCGCTTGCGATCTCCAAGATTTTTGCCGCCAGTGGGAGCTCGGAGAGTCCGTAGTTTATCATTATGGCCCTCCTGAGGCCAAGGTCTCCAACAGGCAGGACATCTGGCCTGCCAAGACAAAAGATGAGGAACATGTCTGCCGTCCACCTCCCGATGCCCTTGACCTGGACAAGCTGCTCTGCGATCTCGGCATCATCAAGCAAAGCGAGCTTTTCAAGCCTGAGACTTCTGTCTGCGACGTGTCCGGCAAGGTCTCTGATGTATGCTATTTTCTGACGGGATAACCCTGCCGCCCGCAATTCCTGGTCGCTTGTGGCTAGGATCCTTGCCGGAGAAGGAAACCTGCCGCGGTAGATCTTTAGGAACCTGCCAAATATCGTGTCAGCTGCGCGCCCCGCGAGTTGCTGATAAATTATTGCTTCGACTAGTGAGCGAAAAGGTTGGGGCCTCAGTTCGATGCTGTACTTGCCAACCGATTTTATAATTATGCCCAGGCGGGGGTCTTGGACTGACAAGTGCTTCAGAGCGTCTGCCGGTGAAAAAACAGGTGGCGTGGCTCTAGTCAACTAGACTGAAGCAGAGTTGTCGGACTAAAAAACTATAACGCCAACAGACTGACAAGTTGGTCATAGCTCTGTTCGCTTCTGAGACTTTTGTACTTCCTAAGCGAAGCAATAACGCTTTCAGCGTCGACTTGACCGTAGATTTTTTTTGCGTGCACCGCAACGACTCCATGCAAAAATAGCGACTGAGCAGCAGATGTCACGTTAATTGTCTTGCGCGACGTGCTGGCGCTCTCAAAGTCGATAATGCAGGGCTGCCCCTCGTCGGAGACTATTACGTGGCGTCCCAGTCTGCTGAGCTCGCCGTGATCAAGACCTATTCTGTCAAGCAAGAAACACTGGTCAAGTATGGACCGGGCAACCTTCCGAAACTGTTCCCGGTTTGCAGTCCTTACCCATTCTATGATATTCTGGCCGCTCATAAATTCCATCATGATAAGATTTTCTGTATGGCCTAGATATCGTGGACCTACGCCTGCGCTGTTTGCTATCCTGTGGAAATCAGCCTCCCTTTCCATAGATGACCTGTCGGCATCGACTCTCCTTATCTTGAGCGCGATTTGTCCTTCCGGATTGCGGGCGCGCAAGACAAGTCCGACGCAGCCCTTGCCGCAGATCGAAAGGCCGCCAATGGTGCTCTTGCCATTGCCTATCATCAGGACCTGAATGCCCAAGGATTTCATCTCTCTGATCCGTTGCGAATAACCTGCTTCGGAAAAATGAGGGTACGATATCAGCACGGCTAGCTCTGGAGAGTTAAGGTCGAATTCACGGGTGAATGTAGTGTTCTGTTGAGACAATCTCGTCCACAGCCTCCTTTGCCAGTCCCGATATCCTTCTCTGGCTTCCTCTATAAATTCTGAGCATGCTCCTTCTCGCAAGCAGGTCTTTAGAAATGCCGCTGTTTGTGAGCCGCTTGCCAAAAAGCGACTTTACGTACAGGATCGCATCAGTTTCTTTCCTGTCGACTAGCATTACTATTCGCATTTCAGAGTCAACCCATGTCACGTGAGGCCTGTTTTTTGTATTCGAAAGAAAGCTTGATGAATCCTGCTTCCTGAAAACTTCTGGCCCCTTTCTTTTCGTAAACGCTGCAAGCGTGAGTGACTGCAGCAAATATGCCATGGCAGCAGCGCCCTTTTCGTCACTGATGCACGAGCTTCGCAGCACTTCAAAATCCGCAAGCTCTAGCTGCTTTGCTACTGCAGCTAGGGTGCGTTTAAGCTGCCCCCATATTATGTCCGGGCTTTTGTCGCCATGCCTGAATTCCACTATCAAAATATTCTGACGAATCTTTTTGGTCGAAGGGCTGGATCTTGACCTTGCGCCAAAAAATCGCATAGACGGGTTTGCAAGAAATGCCCGGGCGGCCAGCACGAATTTGCCTACGCTTTCCGGAGAAATTGCAGTTCCAAGATTGCGTCGGCTGTCAACCGGGTCTATGATTATCAGCGGGCTTGAAAACCCCTTTACGATATCGGGATCAAACTGGTCATTCACTGCTATGACCTGTCGTGGCCGCAGATCCGATGCGGCGCTCAGGACTGCCTCAATGCTTCCGTATTTTAATATGAGCACCTCGGACGCATATCCGCTAAAACCGCCTACAGAAATCTCTGCGCCGTAAATCCCGGCTGATTTGAAAAAGCTCTTCAATAGCCGCGTCTGTCTCTTTTGCTCGGCGCCAAAATTGCGCATGATATATTCTGTATGAAATGGCGACCTGTCGGCCGCACTTTGCCACTTGCCCTGCTCTACGTCATAGCATGGAACAACGTTTACCCGCACTCCGTCCACTGACGCCTCTACATAGGGGTGGTCAGAATAGCGCAGTTTTGGTCTGTATTTTTTCAATGCGAGCAGACCGATGCTTTTGCCCATCCTCTCAAATTCTTGTAGGTCCACCGACGGGCTAATCTTTACGAACAGGTCAACATCCGCATCTCTGTGCAGCCAGGTGCCTTTTGCAAAAGACCCGCCGAAAATAACCTCAACGACTTCCTGCATTCCTTTCGTCTGATCTTCAACTAGCGACTTGCACTTTTCTGCGGCAGCAGTTATCCTGCTCGATTCGGCCGGCTTGGGCTCGCAAAGTGGAAGGGCTTTAGAAATGACGGCGCCTAGTTCGTGCAACTTTGCGTTCACTTCCTAGCGTCTACGGTATAAACGTTAGAGTAAATCGGACCCGCTGGCGTAAGCTGGCTTTTCTTCAAATGAACCTTGTCGATTCGATCCGCTGCGATGGGGCCTCCGTATTTTGCGCTCAGCCCTGCAATGTTGACGGGATGCTTTGCTTTTACTCTAAATATGGTGAGGTGCGGGGAAAATGGCTTGTCCTGCTTGAAGCCTAGCTCGGCGAGTGCAGATACTGCCTGGCTTGCCAGGGCAGACAGTTTTTCCGAGCCTTCTTTGTCTACGCCCACCCCGACAATCCTTGCCGCATCAGGAGTGGGAAATCCGCCGATGCCTGAATACGCGACGTCAAAGACGTCAAATTGCAGCGCAGACAATTTTGATTCAACAGCCTGGACATCTGAATCGGTTATCTCGCCGAGAAAAATGAGAGTAAAATGAAAATTCTGTTGCTCTACCGGCTTTACATCCCTTGGGCTCCAGCCGGCAGCGGCAGAAATTTCATTCTGCACCTTGGCAATCGGAGCTATCGCAGATACATCAACTGCAACAAAAGCCCGCAACAGCCAGACTAGCCGGCTCTTTCATATTTACGTGTCGCGCGTGAAGTAGCAAAATTAAGGCACTGCCTGCCATTGCACCAAAAAATTACATTTCTGTGCTTGCACCCCTCAAGCTCGTATACTTGAGGCGCGTAGCGATCCATCTCGCGGCGTGGCTTGGTCAGTCTTGGTTCTCAGCCTTCGTGCGGAGGCTTGCCGTGAACAACCTTCGGCGCTTTTCGCAGGGAAAGGATCTTGGCCCGCCTTCGGACTCAGCGTTACAGAGCGACTGCCGGAAATGAGGTTTCTATCTGAATAAATAGCCATCATACGTGCTGGAGGCTATTGGCAGGCGCGGACAATTTCGGTTTGGAGGAAGGCAAGGCCGACAAGGCGATCGAATGGATGAATGCATATGCCAAGAAGAACAATCTAAAGTTCGAAGCAAGACTCGCAGGGCATTCCATGAGTACGATAAAATTCGGCAACTTCCAACTTTTTTCATGGAACGGCGAGTGGTCTTCAGCGCGAAACATCGTCAAAAAGGCCAGCGGCAAACTTGGGATCAAGACCATCGAGTCTGGATTTCATGAGAAGCAGGATCTTCTTTCCGTAATGTTTGGAGCCAGCACGGAATATGCAAAAGTCTACTCGTCAGGAATGTTGGTAGGAAAACTAGCGATGGTCAAAAAGTCCGGGCGCTGGACGCCAAAGACAGAGACTTTCGCATAGCTATTTGTTCTTGAAGTACATCTTTTTCATTTCTTCTACCCAGCCGTCCTTTTTGTCATAGATCCGCTTTTGTTTCCTCGGGCTGCAGACAGAAAGCGCGTAAGAACATAGGAGGGGGAAATACACAGACGAATCGCCGTACACGATTACGTTGCCCTTGTGCGAGGTCCTGATTTTGCCCCAGCTCTTGCCCTCCTGGAGGGTGGCGCCGGAGAGGCCGCCAGTATCCGGCCTGGCATCCGTTAGCTGGATGATATAGTCCTGGCCTCCCTCCTTTATCTTCAAGATCTGGTAGAGCGCCGGCCCAGTCTGCTGGAAAAAGTTCTTTGGCACGCCGCCTCCGAGCTCGAGGCCACCAGACCTTCCGCTCTTCCAAAGAATCGCCGCAGACTCGGCGACATCGAGTATGACGTTAGGAAAAGCACCCTTGCCTTCAAGCAAAAGAGGGAGCATGTTCAGGCCGATGGAAGAATCGCCTATAGCAGGCATGTATACAGGAACCCCCAACTCGTACGCCTTTACCAGAAACGACTTTTCGGGGTACTTTGCGTTCTCCTTTGCTGCCTTGCCTAGCGCGTAGGCAATGTCGGCAGTAGAAGCGTTTGCGGGAATTTCTTTTGCCCTTTTCATGTCTTTCTGGACAATGACGTCCTGGGCCTGGAGAGTCCCTGTCTCTTTGATGTAAACGTCGTATATCCTTACTATTTGCTTTGCATAGAGCACGTCGTCGTCTACGTCAAAGTGACCCTGCCTGATGGGAAGGTCATATGCAAAGTGCAGGTCGTGGTAGGCGTTTGCGCCTGTAGCCACGACCCAGTCCACAAATCCTGCCTCCATCATTGACGAAATAGTCCTGCCAAGCCCAATTGGGGTCATGGCGCCAGCCAGGGTAAGGCATACGGTAGAACCTGTCTGGATCATGTCCTGCAATATCTCGGCGGCTTCGGCCAGCCGCCTCGCATTGTAACCGGTAGCGCCGTAAAATTCGATTAGCTGCCGCGCTGTCATGTTTGGAGAAATCGTGGGAGGATCGATTTTCCGGCCAGTGAATGAATGCTTGCTTTCCACCTCCTTGGTAAAAATGCACTTGCTATTAAAAATTCAGTGCACTTTTTGATGTCAAAGCCCAAGACAATTTATACCGCGTGGCAAATAGACGCTGCATCATGGCCGGCAAAAAGAAAAAGTCGGGAAAGGGCGGAAGCGACCTGTTGCGCAACGCGGTAAAGGACTATGACATTCGTGGCTTTGACCTCGAATCTATCCTGAAGGGAATGTCGGATTCAGGAGGCTTTGAGTCTCGAAACCTAGCCGACGGCATTGATATCCTCAGAAAGATGTCCGGCGAAAAGAACTGCACAAAATTCCTGTCGTTTGTGGGTGCACTAATGTCTACAGGCGCAAGAGGCATCGTCAGGGACATGATAAAGAACAAAATGTTTGACGTCATAATCACAACGTGTGGCGCGCTTGACCATGATATTGCCAGGAGTTATGACAAGTACTACTCTGGCGATTTTCGCATGGACGACATGATGCTGCTTGAAAAAGACATACACAGGCTGGGCAACGTGCTCGTCCCTATGGATAACTATGGTCCGCTCATTGAAGAAAAGGTCCAGGCTGCGCTGAAGGAAATGTACAAGCAGGGAAACAGGCAGCTTGCCACCT
>JAKEIF010000058.1 GCA_022545875.1 Nitrososphaera sp. | reverse complement strand
GCGGCAAGGTTCTCCGCGTAAGCATGGGATACAGCGTAGACGTAAGCGATTTGGACAGGCATGGATGCTTCAGCCCTTCCCAGCCTCCAAAATTCACATACCTTCCTTTTGAAAAATATGGGGAACAGGGTTAGGTTCCCGTCTTTTGTCTCCTTCCGGTCTTGATCCCGGTAACGCTGCTTAAGAGGACTAGCTCTGTTCAGCTCTTGCTTTCAGTGCGCGGTTGATTTCGCCAAAGCGGCCGCGAACGCGGTTTAGTAGTACATTCTCAAATCTATACAAGAGATCCGTCTCACTGTCAGAAAACATTCACTACTCTTGACAGGCTAGGGGAACGCATGTGAGAAGGGTATTGATACTAGTTAATCTCCAGCCGTTAAATCCAATGTCGGTACATCTTGAGCATATCATCTGACAAGAATCTACAGGGAAGCCCTTGGAGGTGTGAAAAGTGCAAGCAGTCATTCCCGTCGTGGGCGGCATTGCGGCAGCACACAGAGAAAGAGCATGCAGTCTAGATTTCAGGCCTTCGAGTCAGGAGGTACCTGTCTACCGAGTGCCGGGCTGATTCCGGTGGCGGAAAAACGGTCAGGGCAACTGAATGTATCGAGCGACTTTAACGCACAGCGTCGTACGAAGCAATGACAAACTCTATAACGTCTTTTCAGGTTGTTGTTTCATAACCATCCCTTGTTTGCTTAAAAGCGCGTAATGCAAATACGATACATATCAAAAAGTGAAACGCGCCTTGTTAATGTCGAACGTTTAGAGAAGCCAATTTATCCGGAAGATACAAAGTACGGCAAACCTGTTCACTGCAAGTTTTGCAGCACGACGGCGATGTACAGAGTCACGCAAGAAATCTGGGACGTGATAGTCGTATCGTATTACTGTGTGAGCTGTCTTGGAAAACGTGTGATAGATTAGCGGTTCTGAAGTGGGCCTTGCTGGAATGACATAATGCAGGGTCTTCGCGAATGCCTCAGCAAATCCTATCGCCCCGAGAGATCTGTTCCCGGTTGGGATAGCTAGGTAGCCGCCTTCATTTCCAGGCCGCTAGTGGCATTGCGATCATCTTTCTCGTCGCAGGGGTTGGCATTATGCTACGTCAATGAATAATCTGGCTTCGATGCCCCTTTTTGGAGAAAGGCTCTCGAGTACGCCTAGGGTTTGAAGATACTGCAGGGTTTTTATAAAATCGATTTGTCTACTTTTCATTGCATAGACCGAAATTCTTTATCCACATGTGCGGCGGCACTCTGGTTCTTGTGCTCCTTCTGATGTTTATTGGAGAGGTTAGCGCGTACCTTGGAGACTAGTGAACCAAGTACCGTCGCAGATTCTAGTGGAATGTCTTCTAGAAGTGCTCGGGAAAATCCAGTCATTAGCCTATTTAGCGCCAAGTCACATGAGCGATCTGGAAATGATGTCACTAAGACGAGATGGACACCTAGGCGAGTATGTCAAGTTCATTCTGGGAATGGCCGGTCTGTTCGGCATTTTGATTTTGATTGGCCAGATAAACGCGAGTCTTCAAAGCTAAACTGCACGACCTCATAGTGGCAGAGGATGATCTGGTTATAGAGCTGCACAATGCCAACAGGCTGGTGCGGCGTCATCAGAAATTAGAGTGATTGCAAGAATTGAGAAGAGGCTTCCTGTGGTTAGAAACTCAGAAACGGAAAAGCGTCAGATACGGTGACATTTAAGCCACAACATACTTTGTCTTCTACCATTACTCTGAAACAGCAAATCATCCTCTTTTAAGATGGCGCAGCGCTTTTGCACGGTATGAATACCCAAAACAAAATAGCCGCATACATACTTGAAGGAGCGATAGACGGAGTGACAAAAGCGTATCTGTCAGAGCATGCAGGTGGCTACAGTCCAGAGACACTTTCGGATTACATTTCAATCCTGACGTTCCACGAACTATTGAAGGAGTATGCAGACAGGGGCCGAAACTTTGTCGCTTTCAAGACGACACAGAAAGGTATCAGGTATTTGATGAACGCAAAGTCCTTGCACAGCTCGCCCATCAGCGTAATCGAGGCCTAGCCAAGTGCGTTACAGCATGGCCAGAGCAAATAAGGATTTGT
This sequence comes from Nitrososphaera sp., assembly GCA_022545875.1. GTDB lineage: Archaea > Thermoproteota > Nitrososphaeria > Nitrososphaerales > Nitrososphaeraceae > Nitrososphaera. The sequence goes on along the minus strand of JAKEIF010000058.1, from coordinate 5,227 downwards.
GCAAAGGTTGAATAGATTCTGGAGATTTCAGTCGCTGGGAGGATAACATGGTCCCCATGAAGACTCTGGAGATATCCGACCGTTCTGGAAAGACATCGGCAAAGATCAACCTTGGGAACTCGCAGATGTTCAGCCTCAAACAGGAGGAAATGGAGTTCATGTGGGGTGGCGGAAGGCCGGTTGAGGACAAGATCCCAGCAGAGAAGAGTGGTTGGCAGAATTCAGAAATCATAATGTTTCCAATTGTTGGAGCCTCCAAGAGCGGACGCGTCATTATTGAAGGAACAGAGTATCCGATGGGTCAGCATGGCACTGCCCGGCACGCTGGCTTCACGCTCTCGAGTCATACCGGCAGCACTGCAACATTCATTCAGACCTACCATGCGCGCGACAAGGTCGGCGGCCAAGGTTATGCATCCTCGTTCCCATTCGATTATAGGATCAAGAAGAGCTATTCCGTCGGAACCGCCGCGTTGATGTTTTCTGTCGAGATAGCCAACCTTTCCGAGAGGCCCATGCCGTACGCAATCGGCTGGCATCCTGCTTTTCTAACTTTTTCTGACCAACCACGAGAACACTTTGTGCGAGTCATGCCTGCTGAAACGAGCGTTCCTCAAATCTACTACATTGATACCATCAAAGAAAGGTCGAAGAACGGGTCGATAGTCGAATCTTCCTCAACAGCAGAGTATTCTTGCCCGCTCGGAACAATTTCAGTCGAGTCTGACTTGGGGTACATCCAGCTGTGGAGTCCCGAGGGCCAGAGCCAAGTATGTGTAGAGCCGATATCTGCACGTCCCGACCCGAATTACGACGGTGAGCTTTCCGAAAAACGGGGATACAAGATACTCTTGGCTCGAGCCACAGAAGAATTTACGTTTCAGGTCGTGATTACACCTAAAGGATGAATTGACCAACCTCTGACGTCAGCCGATGGGATGCTGATCATTTGCAGCAAGATACTGCTTTTATGAATACTGCGGGAGCACGTCTGAGGAGTCAGGAGATTCTCTACTGCCTCTGGATCTAGTCAAGCAATCGTCTTCCGAGGCAGCTAATGCAAAAATACGAAACCCTTATAATTTCTCCAATGTCATGAGCTACTTTGTACATCGCGTTTCGGTGACAGTATTTGCAATGAACTGGCTCAGCATATTTATTGTCATCCGGAATTACAGGGGATTGCAGCCTCTCAACATTGATTACGCCATCAATAGAAGTATTCATAGTCCAAAAACACAGCCATAACTTTTAACGGTAGGCTAGAATGGGCCTCTATGCTTCCTTCAGTCAGGAATTTCCGGTTCGACAAGCCTCGCCAAATTTGCAAGCGATTCTTGCCATCCCAGATAACAAGCTTCAAGCGGAATAACGGCGGGAATTCCTTCTTGGACGATTGCTAGATCCGTTCCGACAGACACCTTCTTCAAGGTCACAGTTACCTGGATTTCGCCTGAAAGGTTTGGGTCGTCGAAATTATCCGTGTAGCGCAGATGTTCGTTTGGGACCAGCTCGCGATACACTCCCCCAAAGGACATGCTCTTGCCCGTTGTAAAATTTGTAAAAGACATCTTGTAGGAGCCACCAACTTTGGGGTCCATCTGATGAACCTTACATGTGAAACCATTGGGCGGAAGCCATCTTGCTAGAGCGTCAGGTTCTAGGAATGCGCGATAAAGTTTCTCCGGCTTTGCAGCAATCACCCGGTGTAGGCGCACAGTGTTAGCTGACATGATCGCTTTTCATCATATCATGATTTAAACATTCCATCAGACTAGGCAAGTTCCATTTGCTCGAATGCAAAGTCAAGACTTCAAGTGACGTTATGTCGAGGATTCAGACAAAATGGCTGATTTTGTTGATTACAGGAGACGAAGATGGCACCGATCCCAGGTCAAATTACTTTCATGCAGATCGAAAACATTCTTGAGGTTAGACAATCTCCAACTAATTATGACTTGCATAGTAACGTAGAAGCGGCACAAAATCACCGAGAAAGTGAGGGAGTGCATTTTTCATACTTGTCAATGAATTCATTTAATGATACAAGCGGTTGACATACTCTAGATTTTAAGAATAAAAAATTGGCATCTTGTGAAAAAATGTCTGAGCTATGCCTCAGAGGCTGCCAGCAACTTGAACTTTTCATACGACTTGGCTTGTCGCCTAATGCCATTGTCAAGGGTCCATTTGGCTTGTAACCCAATTCTTGTGTAGCAAGAGAAATATCGGCCAACGTGCGGTAGACATAGTTTATCGGATTGCTCGTCTGCATCATTCTTGTCAAGGCGATTCATGCCTTGAGGGCTATGGCAAACCTGCTTCTGGTTTTGCCCGAAGGCTAGAGCTTGAAAGAGACTTTTTGCTTTTGTAACTCAAAGGCCGAGTAAGATTATAGAACATTCTAACGTAGCTATTTATCTGGAGGGGACAGGAAGCAAACAGCAGTTGCAGCGGTTTATCCGTCTTTTGGGCGGAACTGCTTCTCGCCTTTCCGTCGTAGGCATTGCGCTTGTGGTTGTCCTAGCCTTTGGCTCGTATCTTACCGTCCAAACCTTAACTGAAAAGAACGTTAGAGAGGCGCTGCTAGACCAACAAATGCAGCGACAGATTGATAGCATAAAGGCGGTCAGTGCTAGAATTGCCGCAGATATCGATTCAGTTACTGTGCGCATGCAGCTATTGGCGACTGAACCTGCCCTTCAAAACGGAGAGCTTGCTAGCAGTAGGGCGACAGAATTGCTGGTACAACAATACCAGGAGCTGAACAAAATCACTTCAGTTGAAGGCGTCATTATTCTTGATGAAAATAATATAATGGCGAACACCGGTGTAGAAGAGCAGCGGCATTTCATAGGCTCAGATCTCTCACAAAGAGATTATGCGATCGAGATTGGGAATCGATTGCAACCCTATGTGTCCCCAAGCTTTACAAGTCTTAACGATGAGCTTGCATTTGCCATTGCAGTACCGATATTGAACCGTGAAACGGGGCAGTACGTCGGCACACTCGTAGCAAGGTTTGTAGTTCCAGAATTTTTTGAGCCCTATGAGCAGGACCTTCAGATTTCTAATATTGTTGCGCTGGACAAGAACGAAGTCTATATCGCTACAACAATTCCTGAATTTCTCGGGTTAGAATACTGGGGAGAACAAGTCCAAACAGCCTTACGAGCCAACACCCAATTAAACGAAGCGTACATGACTTTAGCCTCCGGCAAGCATGCTTCGACTTTGTTTATCTCCGCAGTGACAAATGACGAGCGGTTTGTTTCAGGCTCGCCGGTTTTTTATCGAGGCGAGCAAATCATGTCTGTAATAATCACCACGCCAACAGCTGCTATATATGCTCAGGTTGACGAGATTCTATTTGCCCAAAAGATACAGACGATTGTCACACTCGCTATTGTAGTTGCCGCAATTTCGGTCTTGATTCTTTATCTGTCAAAATGGAATAGGACGCTAGACAAGAAGGTAAAGCAAAGGACAACCGAGCTTGAAACGGCTAATGAAAGACTAAAGGAACATGACAAGCTACAAAAAGAGTTTATCAACATCGCAGCGCATGAACTTCGGACGCCCATCCAACCGATGCTTGGACTGAGCGATTTCATGACAGCCAGCTTGGACGGCAAAGACAAGCTGGAAGTAAGTCGAGATGATGTGGAACTACTGGCACGCAGTGCCAATCGTCTTGAGCGTCTGTCTTCCCAGATACTTGAAATGGCACGAATCGAAGGCGGCTCAAAGCTGCATTTGAACCTTGAACCAGTTGACATTTCTACAAAAGTCCGGAATGTAATCGAGAATACACGCAGAACAATCAAGGCAGGTATTGACATTAGCTACATTGAGCCCGAAGAACCGATCACTGTACAGGCGGATAGGATTAAGATATTTGAGGTCTTGTCAAACCTGTTGGGAAATTCAATCAAGTTTACGCAGCGCGGCTCTATCACCATCAGCGCATGGAGTAAAGATGGTAAGGAAGCAATCATCAAAGTCGCTGATAGTGGAGCTGGGATTGATCCAGAAATCATGCCACGGCTATTCACAAAATTTGCTACAAAATCTGATTCTGGCACTGGGATTGGCTTGTATTTAGCCAAGAATATCATTGAAGCCCATGGCGGCAGGATATGGGCTGAAAATAACAAGGACGGGAGTGGCGCCATATTCACATTTACGCTACCTCTGGCAACTAAGCTCACACATCGATAGCGCGCGGTAAGCGCCATCATGACCTTGGAGCACTGGCAAACTTGCCGCTCTAATTGCCGCCGGCCTATCAGCTGGAAAGGGGCGCTGTTATCCTTTCAAGGTTCACAGCACAAACCATAAGTTAGCAGTTTCTTCTCGCATGGTCAAATAGGGACTTGGGCTGGCAAGATAGCATACACGGTTAAGGAGAGCATATTCGGTAACAATCACCGATTCGACCTCTATCTTTCCAAGACATACCTATGAAGGGTGGCGATATGCGATAACTACCTCGTTTATGTTAGCTCTCTGGTCTGATTCAAAGTATAGTCTTTCAGGTGCCTGCAGCTTTGGCCTCGATAGAAGAACTGGTAATCAACTTTAGCGCGAATACGGAACTCCGCTACCGGCTTAGACTAATGGTCGTAGGTAGAATCTTGCTGCGGCTGTTGGGCGGATAAGAAAGCGGCACTGGTCAATTTTCCATGTTGTCCCCGGTATTTGAACTCCATAAAAAAAAGAAAGAATTCTTGCTGAGTCCCGCTATTTAGATTTATTGTGCCTGTGTCAGGTCAAGCGTCACTCTGTTGATTGCATCCTGCTCTACTTCCTGCACAAACTCACAGACTTGATCGCCAGATGACAGAATTGTTGCGCATACTTGTGCACCAACATTCACGTTAGCTGCTATTGGTACGGTTATTGGTATGGCAATGTTGTTTCTGCTCACATCGATCACATCGTTGACGATGACGTTGCCAACCTGTACGTTGAGATTGACCAAGCCTGTCTGTGCTGTTCCTTGAACTACTCTGACGAGGAAGCGAGCATCGTCGGGCTGTGCATTTGCTGCTTGCAGCAAAGGCACTCCTGCCAATGCTGGCAGCATCAATATGGCAGCAAGCGGCAGATAGACTGCCATTTTTCGTGTTGTTCGTGGATTCATTGTCTCTTGCTCTGGACACTATGTCATTTAACGAAGTTGGAATGTTAAGCTGACGTCAGATATTGTATTTCTGTTCAAACG
>JAKEIF010000057.1 GCA_022545875.1 Nitrososphaera sp. | reverse complement strand
GCCAGGATTATAGGGAAAGCAACCTAGGCAATTGGCAACTATCTTGACTGCCAGTTAGGATAATTAGCCATCCTAGTTAGGTCTTGTCAAAGCCCAGTTTTTCCCTTGTCCCGGAATTAGAACGCGAGCCAGCCCCCACCTCATTTTGTCCATTTGGGGCGATGTGGAGCACTCTCTGGGGGAACGGAATCTCGACCCCTTTCATTTCAAGCTCGACCTTTATCTGATGAACGAGCTGCTTCTTTAGTTCAAACCACACAGAAAAAGGCGCCCAACACCACACGTTAACGACGATCGCAGAATCGTCTAGCCTGTCCACAAAGATATCAGGCAAGGGCTCTACGAGGACAAGGGCGGTATTCGCAAGACTGTTTTGGATTATAGCGATGACTTTGTCTAGATCCTCTTTGTACGCGACTCCGACAGAGAACTCAACTCGCCTCGCAGCCGCATTTGAAAAGTTCCGGATTTCAGATAGAAAGACATCCGAGTTAGGTAGTCGCACGTACGTCCCATCAAACATTCTCAGCCTCGAAGAAAGAGTGGTGATTTCAACCACTACGCCTGCGACGTCTGGAAGTTTGCCGGAAATCATGACAGGGTCGCCGATCTTCATCGGCTTGTCTATCTGAAGGAATATTCCGGAAATCAAATTGGAAAATAGCGACTGCGTTGCAAAACCGATAACAATTCCGGCAATTCCGCCAGCAAGAAAGATCCCCGATAGGTCAAGTCCTGAAATTCCGAGGGCAGAAAGCAAAGCAACAGCGATTATCGAATAGTAGATCAACTTGCCCATTGACTTGCGCGTGTCAGGGGGAAGCCTACCGCCGATGTATCTTGTGGTTATCACTCTGGCAAAATGGGCAATTGAGAAACCCACTACAATAACTAGTATCGTCAGAATTATGGTGAGCAGGGCCACTTCTGTCCCAAACAGATCTAATTTTCCAGAAATCTCAAACCATGAAGTGCCATTCGCGGTGCCGCTGGTAGTCACCTATCACCTGTAAATGTGCGTGGTATATTGGTTTTTAGGGATAAGTTTACAAATGATCAGAGAAAGCAATTTCCATATTGGCAGAACTTTTCGGTCATTACCGGCTAAATTCGCATACTGAAAGCAGCGAGATTTCAATAGCCGGCAACAAGATTTTCTTTGATGTTTCAAAGTCATCTATCATTTACAAAAGATCGTCCGGCGCGGAACCAAAGGCGCAGACTTCCATCGTTTCTGATAAGGATCCCGTAGTAATCGGAGTTTTTCCGATACCGCCAATATTCACTCCGCAACCCGTCGCAAAGGACCTGTATCTAAAGTTCGATTTTCCAGTGATAGTGGACCAGAGAAGTGAGGTAGTGATCTATGCCAAGATGCCTATAGAGATCGGCATATTTCGGCAGTCAGAAGACGAGGAACTGATCATAGACTCTTTCTCTCCCACGCCCCAGCGATATGCGCTCTACGGTTCACCAGAAAGTGGAGTGGTCTGCAGGTATGCCGATTCCCACCCGGCGAGCAGCAGGGAGGAGGTGGCGCTGGAAAAATACCAGGATGCTCTAGTCAGGATCCGAATACGAAATGACATCGACAACGTTGTCAAGGTAAGCAAAGTGATAATTCCGATGGATGGGATTATTCTTGACCATGCTCATGACGAATCTTGGTTGCCGGGCAGCGTGGAAATGGCACTGGATTCGGCATTTGGCAAGGACATTGTCAACGTGCGCCTGATTGATGCCAAAGTAAAGAGGGCAGACAAGACTTCGTTGATAAAGAAAGAGGACACGCTGACCTTTAGGATGGACGCCGGCTACTAGATTTCATGTATCAGTTCTACCAAGCTTCTCTTCGGTTTTGGCTGGAGCATCTTGAAGGGGTAGCCGATACACAGTATGCTTGATGGAACGAGATCAGTGCCAAGGGCAGACATTACATCCTGCTCGTTTATCATTCCGATCCAAACGGTGCTTAACCCAAGAGCATGCGCTGCAAGCTGAGCATACGCGGCGGCAAGCGTCGCATCCTGAGTGGAGAATTTTCGGATAATATCCTGCGAAAAGTTCATCTTTACGCGTAGCGGGTTCATACAGAAAACGAGGACGACGGGCGCATTTACGTAGGGCTGCTTGTTTGCCGCATCGGCCAGCTTTTGCTTGACCTCGGAATTCTTTATGTGAAAAATCTCAAAGCCCTGAAAACCGCCGGCAGTAGGAGCGGTATCGGCGGCGGCAAAGATCATCTCGAGCTTCCAGTCCTCGACCTCTTTCTCCTCAAACTTTCGTTGTGACCTGCGGCTTAGCATGACATTGAATATGTTCGTCTGCAGGACGTCGTCCATTTCTGATGGCGCTTGCTCCGCCTTTGGGTAGATGAGTTCAGTGTTTTTTTCCTCTCCATACAATCTTGAAAAGATGTCCGAGGGATACAATGTAAGATGTACGTTGCTTCTTGCACAAAAGACTTTCCATGTGCTGTGGAAGACTGAAATACCACCGAATAAGATCAGAAAGCTTAGTCTCTCAATGGTTGAAACTAAAAGGTTGATACTTGACATTAAGATCGAGATAGATGTTCCAGTAGACATCGTGCAGGACAAAGGGAGGATAAAGGCAGTTGAAGATGGCCTGGCACGCAGCGTCTCAAAGGGCCTCTATGACCAAGGGGTATCATTTCGGATATCCAAGGTAAGCTCCAAGATCGACTAGGAAAAGAGTCATTCTGAAACGGGCAGCGTCCGGAGAATGCCTGACTTTAAGTCAAATGTCCTTATCAAGTGGTTGTTCGTATCAGAAATGAAAAGTGTAGCCCCTCTGAGCTTGACGTCGCTAGGCTCGTAAAGTCCTAGCGAGTCGCATGTGGGATCGTCAAAATTGCACATCGTCTTTGAATCAGCTTTTCCCACGATGGTCGTGATGACTTTTTGCTCCTTGTCTATACGCCGGACGGCGTGATTGTATGTATCGGCGATGTAAATCATTTCTCCGCGGCAGGTCACCCCCAAGGGGTGCTGCATCAACGCAGATCCAAGCGGGCCATCATTATGCCCAAAAACAAAGAGGCCGGCCCCCGCTATTGTCTCCACTGTCCTTTGCCGAAGGTCAACCCTACGTACAGCTGAAACCTCGCTATCTGCCACATAAAGCGAATCGCCGCAGATTGATAGGCCGCTTGGCTGTGCAAACTGCGCTTGTTCTATAGCCCCGTCAACTATCCCTTCATAGCCGCTTCCGGCTAACGGGCCAATTCTTCCCGAGCTAATCTCGTACGCCCATATCTGATGCAGACCAGCCATTGCGATGAACAGAAATCCGTTATCATGGGTCACATCCCAGGGCGAGTTCAGCTGGGCGTCTTTGCCTTGCTGGAAAGTCGATATCCAAAGGCCTTGCCTGCCGTTTCCGGCTAGAGTTCTGACGACCTTATGTCGCAGATTAATCACTCATAGCGCATGATTCTCAGTGTCTGCAACGTATATCTCGTCCTGCACCCAAGCTACGCCCTGGGGCCTGTAGAACATCGCATCCGAATAGCCACCGTCGCATAAACCCCGTGTTCCGTTCCCGATCTTTGCCGATATTCTGCCCGAACCTGTGTCGACTATGAGGATCCTGTTGTGATTGGAGTCGCAAATAGCAATCGCCTTGCCGTCTGTCGAGAGCGAAAGTTTGCCGGGATACGACAAGGTTCGCTTGGCGGATGATGGCCTTGTCTGGGGAATGGGCGACTTGGCAAGAACTCCCTGTTGTCTCGAGCGCTCTAGGATCACGCCTATTACGTCGTCGATATTGTCACGTTGTCCTTCGCCTGACTGATGATAAACGATATTTCCTTTCGGATCAATTACCATAATCGTCGGCCAGCCGCTTACACCGTATGAGCGCCAGATCCTCATATCGGCATCCACAACAACAGGGTGGCCCACTTCATATCTCCCAATTGCTTCTTGGATATTTTCTGGATCCTGTTCATTTTGGTACTTGGCAGAGTGTACCCCAATGATTACCACGGGCTGGTCGCTGTATTTGTTTTCAATCCACTCCAGATCTGGGATCGTGTGGATGCAGTTAATGCAGCAGTAGGTCCAAAAGTCCAAGACGACTATCTGTCCCCGAAGGTCCTTAATCGCAAGCGGCTTGTCTATGTTGAGCCAGACAGAGTCCGCAGGAAACTCTACTGCCTTCCGCGGCAGGTCGATCGTTCTTCGGAGCAATATGGCATTCTGCACGCCGATTCAATTTAAACGGTATATGAAGTGCCCAAAGTAGCGTTCCAGTCATGCACCAGCCAT
>JAKEIF010000056.1 GCA_022545875.1 Nitrososphaera sp. | reverse complement strand
CGGAGAAAAGTGGAGCGGACGGCAAATTAGTCTTTCAATCCTTCACAGAGTTGAAACAATAAGGATTTTATTTGCACGTGAAAAAGACCTGATGCCTTTGGAATCGCAATCTCCCGAACACGCGATAACCCTGCCACTTGTCAGCAAAGACAGAGAGGATTCACGTTTACCGCTGGTCATAGATGTTGTCGCGAAATACTGGGGAGAGGATCTTGTACCTGCTACTGCCAGTGCAGAGGCCCCGTCGCCCAGAGGATCCATCCTGATCACCGGGATTGAACTTGCAGAAAGCAAGGGACTCGTCGCGTACATTTACAAGGGCTCCATCAGGGATATCAAGAAAAGAATAGATCAAGGAATACCGCCAATCGTTATCCTGCCGGGCATTCAGGGAATAGTGCAGCACGCCTTGGTAGTGTCGGGATATAACGAAGATGAAAGGAGGATCCTGACCTATGTAGCAGAGCCTGATACAGTCGGTGCAATTCCCGAGGTAAAGTTCCTGGAGGACTGGAATCAGGACGAGACAACAACCATAGTCATTATCCCCGCAGACATGAAAGGGCTGATGAAAAACGAAAACCTTGAATTCAAGCAGTCAAACAGAATGTGCTTTGAGGCAGAGGGACTGCGACAGCAAAAAAATTTCGATGGCGCGATATCAAAGTTGCTCGCTGCGGTTCAAACGGATCAAAATAATGCCCAGGCGTGGTGTCTGCTGGGAGGCGTGTACAACGATCTCGACAATCCAGAAGCTCATTCGTGCTATCAGACAGCGATCAAGCTCAATCCCCAGTATTATCTGGCATTCAGGGGTCTTGGAAACCTCTTCCTAAAGAAAAAGGACTATTCGATGGCTGAGAGCTACTACACAAAGGCCATAACCATAAATCCAAACAGGTTTGGGCCCATATACAAGAATCGTGCGATTGCAAGAATGCAGCTAAGCAACAACGAGGGTGCCAAAGATGATTTGACTAGATATCTGGAGCAGATGCCTCATGCTGAGGACAGGCAGAGTATCGAGCAGGCGCTATCCGAGCTGTAGGGCATTCAAATCTGCTGCTTTTTAAGCATCTTGACTGCTTCTGCAAACTCTGCGTTTGCAAGCGGCGGACGCTTGGATATTCGTAGGTTCTCTTCGACATGCTCTGACTTTTTCTGTCCGATAAGCGGAGCAATTACAGATGGGCTGGATCGCACTATCTGCAACAATTTTTGTACGATGTCAGTCAATCCCGCGTAATCTGGGATTTTCGCCTGAAGCAGCCTCCCTTGGAAGAGCGGAATGCTTGTAAAAACACCGATTCCCAACTTGCTGGCGGCTTCCAAAATAGTAAGGTTCTTCTCTGCCCCTACCGACTGGTTGCGAAGCAAGAGAGCTTCGCTGTACGCCAAATTGTAAGGAAGTTGTATGAACCTGAAGCCATGCTGAGCGCCGCCGACCCCCTCTGCCGTTCTGACGCACTCTTCAAGTGAAAGATATTCATTTTCGTGAGGAGGAACTCTAAAGCAGGTCCATGTCGCCATTCCATAGTATCGTATTTTCCCCATGCTTCGGTACTTTTCGTATGTCTCAAAGACCTTGGCAAGCATCGACATAAATGCAGCCTTGTCAACATCTTGATTCCAGCTTTCAAACGCGTTGTGTATGTAGACGAGATCAATAGTCGACAAATGCATATTCATGAGTGACTTGTCAATACATCTTGCGAGATAATCGGGCTTCATCACGTTATATCCAGAGCTAATGTCGTCCGCGGATATTACCCCGGCTGAAATGTACATCTTTTGCATGTATTCCATTACATCGACGTTTGGAAAATCACCGTCGTTTGTGATATAGCCATTCTTTGTTGAAACAAAGACTTGATCCCGACTGACTATATTTTCGTCAATTAGATGCATCAGCGCTCTGCCAATGCTCTTTTCAGATTTCATTGCGCGATAATTAATAGCGGTATCAATAACATTGATTGCGCCCGATTTAACAGAGTTGAAAACGGCGTCTTCAACGGCCTTGTCGTCTTCTGCATTCAGATCTCCGAGATACGTACCCATGCCAAGGCTAGAAAGTCTAAGTTCGTCAAACCTCTTGAAATGGGCTTCCGGAATGCCTTTATCGGTGGCATATTGAAGGTATCTATTCGTCCCTGCAGGAGTTGCGAAACCAGAAATCGACCTAAATGACGCCAATTGTTGGCTTGATTAGGCAGATTTGCTAATAAATTGATCGAGGGCACATACTCCCCTCAGGGGAGCAAGCCTTATGTCCAGCTTTGACGAAATAATGACAATGGCAGTGCTGGATCCGAATGTCCTCAATTCGTACGTGTTGTTAGACCCAGCACTGGCCCCGGTTTTGGCTATTGGAATAACCGCAGTAAGCGTCGCACTTTCCCTGGTGATCTCTAGGAGTTTCTTCCGATCCTATAGCTTTGCGGGCTTTGGCTATCTGTTAGGCCTGCCCGTCGGTTTTGCATTCTTGGGCGCATCGTACCTCTTTGAACTCTCAAGCGTCCTGTTCCTGGCTGATCCTATTTTGCACCCCGCCTTCTTTTGGATTCAGATGCTGCTCCAAGCAGAGGCCTTTGCACTCATTGCATTATCATACTACTACAGACGTTCAGCGAGGGGCGCGGGACGCCAGGTCGCCAGAGATATCATGGTAACAATCGTGCCGCTTCTAATGATAGCGATACCCTTCTTGCTCCCCACTTCAGTGCTGGTAGCCAATCCATACTTCAATTACGCAGGATTTGCCGACCTTAGCTTCTACATGAGGATCTTCAATATCTTGGTGATAGGCTACATATTCAAGAGTACCATAGTGTCTCTTGTCAAAGCGGCCAACATCAAGCTGCTCTATGTCCCCGCTGCTTTCGCCCTGCTTTGGCTCGAACAATACTCGCTTGTCATCGCTTACTTCGATAATAGCATAGTCGCCCTCGTTGGTTCGGCACTGGCTAGAGTGGCAGGCTTGGCAATGTTTGCGTATATCATGCACAGCGTGACTTCCCGGAGAAGATTGGAGATTGAAGCAAGAAAAACGACATAAGCTGCAGCTTTTCTATGAGATCTTGTGCGCGATTGAAGAGGACACCATCCATAACGAAGTTGCCAAACCGACGCACGTGCAGCACTTTACACGACTGTCGTACGATAAAATGATGAACCACTTTGAAGAGCTTGAAGAGAAAGCAATGATACACAGGGTCAGCGGACTGATTGCCATAACTGCAAAGGGCAAGAGGTTCATTGAACAATACGACCAGCTGATCAACCTCATCGAAAGTGCTGGCTTGTAGCTAGTTGCCTGCGCTGCATGAGCATTGTCAATTGAGCAAGAAGCTTAGTGCAAAGATGGATCCCGTAACCCGGGAATACATTACCGTCAGAGCCATGGCTGCCACTACGTTATTCAATTCTTCATTGTTGCGGCGGAGTTGCAGGCTGGCTTTTACTGCTAGAGGGGCTGAGACTAGGCTTGCCAGAGCGTAAACGTTTGCATACCCCATTATCACGACCGTTAAGATAATCCCGTATGCGGCCACAAAGAACAGAGGCAAGATTCCAGCGGCATTTTGTTTCCCCAGGATGATGACTAGCGTGCGTCTTCCACCCGATTTGTCTGCAGCATAATCTGGAAAAGCATTCACATAGAGCACAGTGGCAGAGAGCAATCCGATAACTGTTCCGGCCAGGGCAGCAGCAACATCTAGCACGGCAGCTTGGACATAATAGGTGCCCAGAACTATCATCGCCCCTTTTATGGCGACAAATAGCTCGCCCAAGCCAACGTTTACTATGGTTGTTGAGTAAAAGTAGATGGCTGCGATCGCAAAACCAAGTATTATTGCGACTGTTATGCCTTTTATCAGGACAAAGTATATGCCAATGGCCGCCCCAAGAATGAGAAAAATTATGCCTGCCCTGTAGACTGCTCTCGGAGTAAGCAGCTTCTCAGGAAGCACCCCTGTGCCTCCACTGAACTTGGTCCTAGTTGTCACACTGTCAATTCCCCTCTTGTGATCCCAATAATCATTTAGTAGATCGACACTTGCATGCAGAAAAATGACACCGACATAGGTTAGAAACGCGTTGACAGGGTCTATGTTTCCTGTTCTCCAATATGCCACCGTAATGCCAGTAGTCACGGCAATTACAGATGCGAGCAAGAACCTTATTCTGACTGCTCTAGCCCAACTGGAAATCAATATCCACTAGTCTAGCTAGGACCGTATTTGTATGCTTTATGAATCATTCAAGCGATACGCAACGATAGTAAACCACGCCGTTGACGGTGACGTCATCTATCCTGAATTTTTTCTTTCTCCCCGACAACATGCTTGCAACATCTGAAAGCCCAAGCTTCAACATTGCATTGGCAATGTCGGGCTCTTGGAGCCCAGTTGCCTGTGCAATTTCCTTGGACGAGAAGCCCTTGTCCGTGTTTCTGCAAAGATACTGAGTTATCACAGAGGTAAGATCCTTGTGGGCATCAAACTCCGCCGCATCTATTGGAGGTGTCATAAGCCATCTTCGCTATGGCTCAATCATGCCAGTAGTTTCTAGCGGCTTTCTGCCCATGAACCCTTCGTCTTTTCCATGCCAGAATTTTATTTCATCCTCACCAGCTTTCCAACAGAGCCAAACTTCTTCGTCGAATCGTTTTGAGGGAAAATCAAGAAGGCCTTCATCAACACTTTTTATCATTACTCCGGTGCCTTCCAGCTGCTCTATTGCCTTGTAAAGATCCGTGACCATTGAATTAAGTTGCTGTTTCTTTTCAATGAACGCGTGAAATGGGCTACCGGAATCGATTATCATCTGAATCTCTTGCTGAATTGCCACCACTTTGTTCTTCTGGGCGGTTATGTTTGCAAACATTCTCTTAACATCGGGTAGGGCTTTGTTTGCGTCTTGAGGTGTGTATAGGGACGGCATACCGTGTGTTCCCTATTTTCGTCGCAGATAATTTATGCCTTTATAATCGGTTTCAGATTTGTGGGCGAATTGTAATGGAGCATTATAATCTCCATGGTAAAATGTACGCTTTACCTCATACATGCAAGATGCACGGTAAGATCAGTTTTCCGGCTGTGTAATGCTGGAATAAAACTTGAGTTAGCCATTTACATAGGTCAGTGAGTACGTGGAGCTCAGAATTTCCGGTCTCTGTTTTCCCTTAAACGATGCTGTTATTTTTTGGTTGGCGGGATCTATGGTCGCAGTCAATAGTGACAAGCCTTTCTGTGTCTGAATCGGGCGGTTCACTTTTATCGGAGCAGAAATGCTCCTTCCAAGCTCGCTGGGAATTTTCGGTTCAATTCTAATTCTCCCGCCAACCAGATCCACTTCCATGCCTAGCATCATTTCGGTAAACGCCCATGCGTACATGCCTGCTGACCAAGCCTGCAGTATGCAAGAGTTGAAAGGCTCCGGTCTATCGCCTCTATAGGTTTCAGCAAACATGCCGTTTTCAGAAAGGATCCTGTCTGCCATCGAATTAATGTATCCCAAGGCCTGCTCACTTCGCCCATACTTGATTTCACATAGGGCAGCCCAGCCTGTAACCAAGGGCCAGACGGCTCCATCATGATAGAGTGTCGGCCGATAATTCGGATCTGCACTACTGAGCGTCCTTACACCCCATGGCGTGGTCATGTCAGACTGCTCTATCCTTGCCAGAACTGATTCGGCCCGAGACCGGTGCTTGACTGCGTCCGCTAGCAATATGACCAAGGCGTTGGGTCTGATGCTGTGATCCATCGAGCCGTCCTTTCTAAGAGTGTCATAATAAAAGCTGGATTCAGGGTTCCAGTACCTGTGGTCAATCCTATCTCGCAGGCTGTCAGACTCTGCGGTCCATTTTTGCATGCTGGCACTGTCGCCAACCAGGGCGGCTAGTCTTGCTCCCGCAACAAGGCTTCCAAAAAACAAAGCCTGGATATCATTTGCACTCTTTCTCCTGTCAATGTGATCCATCCACGTAGAATCTCGGATGGTCATCTTTTCCGCTACGCCGGTGAAATCATTTTCCACCAGACCGTCGCCGTCAATGTCCTTGAGAAATCCCCACTCCACAAGATCACGAATGGCTTTCCATCGACTCCGCAGGTATTCCATGTCCCCAGTGGCAAGCACGTATTGCAAAATTGCTGGAGGGAAAAGGAATGTAGAATCTGCCGACCCGTACGTGGTGCCATGAAGGAACGCCTTGCCGCTAATTATCATTGGCAGTTCGCCTTTAAATGCGCCTTTTGAGGTTGCCTTTGCCTGATGCCTCAGAAAATTGTCAATACTCGCCTTTGCAAACGAGTAATCTCCGATCGCCAAGTAACCCCGCAACGTCCACCCTGTATCCCTTGCCCAGTAGTTAGGAAAGCGAGGCAGGCCTGCACTGATCCCCTCGCCTAGACCGTCATACCTGGTTTTGAGGTACCTGAGGCAAGACTTTGTCTTTTCGTATGCAGCGATGATCCGAGATAGAGTTGACCGGTCCTGCGAAGGTGATGTAACGCTGGCAGTTGATGTTGAGTAGCGGACAAAAGACTCCTCGGTTGTGCGACTCAATTCTTTATAGTTGTCCCGCATTTCCAGAAATTCTTGTAGGCAATCTTCGCCGCTTGTAAAGCCGCCTGTTCCTACAAGGGCAATCTGGATTGACTTACCTTCTAATATCTCAAAGTCGTAGGAAATTTCTAGGTCGTTGTCAAAGGCATCAGTTATCACTCTGCTGGGCTTAAGGTTCTTTGGTGCTATACCGATCGTTCCAAAGTACTTGGCATTCACGCCATCTTGCTGGATGCTGCTAACTTGAAGACAATTATGCTTGCGGTTCAGAGTCGATATGTTTCCATGCGACACGGCGGCAAGACCATAGCTGGTAATGTTCCCGTCAACCAAGAAGTGTATGCGAATCTTGCGTCGCTTCAATGAACGGCTCGTCTTCGAAGCGCGCCTGAGCCTGATGGCGGCGGTTGACAAGCTCAGATCCAGCTTCATGATAAACCCCCTACTCTCAAATGGAACAACTAGTCTCCTCCGGACAGACAGTCCAGCAAGTTCGTGCTGTGTTTCAAGAAAACCGTTCTCGTGTTTGGATGCAACGACAAAATTTGGGAGCCTGCGACGCACCCCATCGTTCATAGAGATTTCAGCGATAATCCTGCCAAACGCCCTCACAGGAGGCACATAGAGACCTCCGTTATCGTACCTAACGCCCATCCAGCTCCAATTTGCAGAGATTGCCCCGTTTGAGGAGCAGACGACATAGGCCTTCCTTCCCGACAAGACAAGTGGTGCGTTGAAATTCCTAAAGTTAGTTGCCTCTTCGCCACCCAGGAAAGACTCGTGGCCACTACCTTCGAGAATGACCGAGCCTCTGCGACGAGATATCTTATCCACGAATCTGAAGGGTATTACCACCTGCTCGAACCCCTGGACTCTGCTTATTACGGCAACCGTGTGCTTCTCTGTGTCAGCCAGTCCGCCTTCGGTTATAACCAGGAACCTAGCACTCTGATACGGTTTGAACGAAAGTGGCCTGTCTTCCGAGATCGCGCTAGCGTTAACCATGTCTTCATTTGTTGCCACAAAGGTACTTTTTTTTGGCATAGGAATTTCATCGACATAGATGTCTATTGAAACAATGTTCCCTCCCAGAGGAACAGGAGGGTTTAGCAGTGCAAAAATAAACCCTTCATGTCTTGCCCCGTCTTTTACTATTGTCGTGTTCTGCAGGCTGCCTTTGATGTATGAGAGTGCGGTATGTATTCCGTCAAGAGTACGGGCTATTCTGCAAACACCTCTTCAAGATACCGAATAAAGTCCGGATAATTCAGAGGCTTTAAAGCGTTTTGCAAGTAACAATAAGGCGAGGCTAGACAATATTTTCCCACTAAAGTATTTAACAGATCAATCTAACCTTAAACTCGTGAAGCTCGACTTTCCAAGATATACTGAACGTCTCGGGGCGGTAAGCATACACACTGTCCAGAGAATCTATGAGCTTGACTCTGGAAAGTCAAAAGGATTTCTTACATCTCATCAGACGATAAAAAAGTTTGACTACGATGAGATTTCAAACATCCTCCACGATCTTGCTATTGTGATCCCGATGAAAAACGAGAAGCTGAAGCTTCTTGAAGGAGTGCTTTCGGGAATACCAAACGAATGTCTTGTGATTATCGTATCAAACAGCTCAAGGTCGCCGGTCGACAGATTCGCTATGGAGGCAGAAGCGATAAGGCAACTTGGACGGTTTATGGACAAGAGAATGATCATCCTACATCAGCAAGACTGGGGACTTGCAGAAGTATTGAAAAAAGTTGGTTATACGTCAATACTTGACGAGGATGGCCGCATTCGAAGCGGCAAAGCCGAAGGCATGGTCCTTGGTCTGATGATTGCAAAAATGTACGGAAAGGATTACGTAGGGTTTATCGACAGCGATAATTATGTCCCGGGGGCCGTCAACGAGTACATAAAGATCTTTGCTGCCGGCTTTGGAATGTCAAACACGCCTTATTGCAACGTCAGAGTATCGTGGGTTTTCAAGCCAAAGGTCCGCAATAACTCTCTTCAATTCTCCAAATGGGGAAGGGTGTCAGAGATTACGAATAAGAATCTCAATTCCCTGCTGGCATCCATTACAGGGTTTGAGACGGAAGTCATAAAGACAGGGAATGCAGGAGAGCACGCGCTTTCGATGAACTTGGCTGAATGCCTCCACTACTCTAGCGGATAGTCCATCGAATGCCACGAGTTCATTGATAT
>JAKEIF010000055.1 GCA_022545875.1 Nitrososphaera sp. | reverse complement strand
ATTGCCCAAGAGAATAGCTAGATGTCTGAGATTGAGGAACCTTCATCAACTTTTGAGCTAGAATCCATTGCGCAGGAAGAATTGAAAAAGCGAGCACGGGAGAAGGCAGCAAGAGCCCAGGCCGCGAGCTTGCAGAAATTACAAGTCGCACCCGCGATAGTGCCTTTAGCTGATACTGCAGTTGAAAAGCCTACGCCCAAACCCGAATTGCCAGCCTCACCAATCAAGAAACAGACATCAAAGAAGCAGAAAAGCCGGACTGTCAGTGGCGACAAGAATACCCGAGACATCATAAAGAAGCATAACATAGAGCGCAAGGCGCTGCAAAAGAACATAAGCGATCTCTCAAAGAAAAGAGAACGCGACATCAGGGACCTGATGGAAAAAGTCCTGAAGGATCATTATGCTCAAGTCGACAAAGAAAGGGCCGATTACGTCGGCGTCCTGAGCGGTCTAAAAAGTTCGCTGGAAGGCCAGACCCGGGAAATAACTACAAGCTGTCAGCAGGTTGTAACAACTGCGGCCCAGGATGAAGTTGAACGAATGGTAAACTGGTTCCACGATGAATTCATGCAAGAGCTTGCCAAGAAATCCGAGCAGTATGAAGAACTGAGAAAGTCTTCAGAAAAACAGGTAAACAAAATGTCTGAAGAAAGCGATAGCAAGTCTCAGAAGATAATGATGCTCGATGAAAAGATCAAAGAGTTGGCCCTGCATCTCCCGAAGGATATTAGAGAGGAGCTCTTTGAGGAGCTGGGATTGGAGCATTTAAAGGCACAGGAAAAGCCGGCAAAATCCGAGAAAGTAAAGGGAAAGGGGATGTTTTCCAAGCTATCACAGCTATTCAAACGTAGTCCAAGCAAACCGAAGTCCAAGCCTGTGCAGAGCAAGGTCAAACAGGTGAAGACTCAGCAGAAGCGTCCCTCTGCCGAAAACGTTATCGCCCAGTAGAACCATCTTCGGACAGCTATACAGGCGGAGATTCCTTTTTCACAAAACCTAACTTGCCGGTTGTCATTCGAAAATGAAACGATAGACCTGCGTTCTAGTCTAGAACGCGAATCTTGCCTAAAGGTTCGGAACGCAGGATTATCGGAATAGGACACGCATCGTAGAGCATGGTTAGAAAAGAAGGCAGCCGTAATGTGAAGGGAATTGATTATGCAGCGAGCGCAATCGCCTTGTCACTCGTTGCTATCGCGGTCAGTGCGGCATTGCCCGAAGCAATTGCAGGCGGCGGAGGCAGAAAGAGCGGAATAATCCAGGAATGTATTGGAGCCCAGTGCAATGTTGCCATGGAGGGATCGGCGTTTACACCTGAGACCTTGAAAATAATGCCAGGAGCAACAGTCGTATGGACGAGTGCTGAAATGATGCCTCATACGGTCACCAGCGGCGACTCTGGAGATAATATTGGTCTGCTATTCGATTCAGGGTCTTCTCCAATGACAAAGGGTGAGACATTTGAGCATAAATTTGATATCGGAGGTACCTTTGACTATTTCTGCAGGATACATCCGATGATGACCGGACAGATAGCCGTCGCAGGAGAACCGGTCCAACAGTTTTCGCAGCTAACATTCATGATGTTAGTGGCGGCAGGCGTATTTGGCACATTCGCGGCAGTCGCCAGTATCCGGCTAAAGAAAAAATAGTGCGCAGCAGACTTGGAATTTGCTGTGCAATACGCGATTGTCAATTACTGCGATCTGGGTTTGCGCAGCATGGGAAAGACGGAATGCGATTTTCCAGCAGGGATGGTGCCCATTACTTCAAATCCATGCCTCTTATAGAATGGGACGTTCCTAGGGTTTGAAGATTCTAGGTAGGCGAGCTTGCCATCCCGATCGCATTGAGGAAGAACATGCTGCATGAGCGCTGAGCCAAGCCCCTTACCATGTCGTGAAGGGTCGACGCCCAAAACCGGCAAGTACCAGTGCTGCTCTGAAGGGTGGTATTTGGCCATTTGCTCAAAAACAGAAAAACCATCCTTTAGAACTTCTTCTGACACACTTGCTTGCAATGTATCTACAACAGCCTCCTCATCAAAGTGGACATTCGGCGGAAGCCACAACGCCACTCCTGCAAAGTTGTCAACATAATACGCGCTTTTATGGGCAAAAGCCTTGCCGCCGAACGCTTTGACAAACCTGGGGAAATAAGTCAGATACTGTTGCGGATCAGGCCACACCCATCTCACAACAGGGTCAGCACTAAATGCAAGGGTCATGACGCCGATAGCGCGGGGTTCATCGATCGCAGTAGCGACCTTGACAGTTGACATGGGCGTAGCTAATACAGCGCATGTATATCTTGGTTTTGTGGCGACTGCATCCAATGAAGCGTTAGTGAT
>JAKEIF010000054.1 GCA_022545875.1 Nitrososphaera sp. | reverse complement strand
TTTAACGTATCAGTCGTGGTTGTTATATAACGTCTAAACCATTGAGAAAAAGAGCCAGTCCACATTTAGGTAGATCCTGCTTGCAGGAACGATTCCATCGAATCGGAACGGCACTGTTAGCCGCGTTATGTAACACTAATACCAGAATTCTCTAATAAGGGCAAAACCGAATATCTGGGAATGGCTTACGCTGCGTACATCATCCTATCGTTGATGCTATTTTCTTCTGTCGTTGCCGCATTTCCTATCGCACATGCCCAAGGGCAGGGAACAGGTTCTAATGATCTCGTGGTCATGACCGAAAAAATAGTCCCAGAATTAGGAACAAAACTTGATGACTGGTGCGGAGTTACATTCGAATTTCTTCCAGATGGAAGGATGGTTTGCGGTGAGCTGCGTAGCGGCAAGGTAAGGCTCATAGAAAATAATACGCTTACCCCTGAACCGCTCATAGACCTGGATGTTTTCGCAGGCTGGAAGGCACCAGGGATATTTGACGAACAGGGTCTAGTGGGGCTGGCGATAGATCCTAATTTTGATGCTAACGGCTACGTCTATGTCCATTATACTTACCTAGCAGATGCGGCAAACAACGACACTGCAAGGCGGATAGCAAGGTACACAATGGTCGATGATCGGTTTACTGAAGAAAAGGTGCTTCTCGAGGGAATACCTGGTGCAAAGCAGCACGTCGGAGGTCCCATCGAATTTGGCCCCGATGGAAAACTGTACATTACCGGTGGCGAAGCCGGCAGGAGGGCGAAGGCCGATGACCTGGACTCGCCGCTAGGAAAGACACTTCGCATCAACCCCGACGGGAGCATGCCTCAGGACAACCCCTTTCCTGGCGAACCATACTACACAATGGGACACAGAAACATTTTTGGAATCGCATTCCATCCCATCACAGGCATACCATACACCACCGAAAATGGCGAAAAAACTAATGACGAGATAAACATTCTGTACCCCGGCAAGAACTATGGCTGGCCCAATGTCAATGGGACTACCAACGATCCAAAATACATATCTCCATTGTATGCTACTGGACCAGGTACAATCGCTCCTACGGAAGCAGAGTTTTACACAGGCGACAAGTACCCGCAGGAATTCGCAAATAACCTTTTCTTTCTCGCATACAACACCCGAAGTCTCGAGAGAATCCAACTTGTCGGACCTGATTCGGATATCGTGACGTCGTATGTTTCGTACCCGCTTCCGAATACCTTTCCGGGGTCGTATGCCGACATTGAGCTTGGCCCAGACGGCTACTTTTACGTGTCTGACTTCAAATCAATATCCAGAGTCCTTTTCGAACGCTCAAACATTCCATCAAGTATCACAGTTAGTGCGCCTGCATCAGGTGAGACTGCGTCAGAGACAATAATTACTGCAACCCTAGTCGATGATGGTGGAAGACCGATAGCCGATGTCCCAATGTCGCTACTAGTTTCTGGGGAGCCAAGGACTGCGGTGCAAACTAACGAGGACGGTAAAGCGACTTTCAGTTACATTCCTCTCTCCGCGGGAACGCTTACACTTGTAGCAAGATTCGACGGTAGTGAAAAATACTTGGCTAGCACCAGCGATGAAATTGCACTTACTGTGGAAGGACCATCGACCTTGCCGCCACAAATTCTGGAAGCCCGGACCGTGGATGATTTCTTGGTCAGACTGATGTTACTTCCTTCTAGCGATCAAAATAACAACTCTACACTTCGATTCGATCTAAAGGTGGTTGATCCCCGCAGCCAGAGCGAAGTTTCCGGGATTCCCTATCACGTCGAAATCTTGAGGGGGACGTCTGTTCTCTTCTCCAAAGATGCAGTCACAACGCCAACACTTTCACTGCACGATTACGAATTTCAAGAGCTGGGATCTGCCGAGATTGTCGTGACGGCCATCAACAACAGCGAAAATAGCGTGACCTTTGGCATCAACGTTGTGCCCGAGTTTCCGACTTATGCAATACTGGTGCCGCTGATGGGCATTGCGATTGTGCTAGCAGCAGTAAGGTATGGAAAAATGGGATACGGCAGGCCGAGCGCCTAGAAAAAGTAAGGCACCAAAGACTCTATGGCTCCCGTCTAACTCTGACGCGGAGCTACTCTTTCAATTTTCTTCCACTTGTAGTCGCGTCGTTTCATAATAGTAACATTGATCAATGCCCTGAACTGTGCGTACTGCAATTCCAGGAAAGTCCAGACACTTGATACCTTTGACCTTTTCCTGCCCACAATAGTGATCCCGAACAATGCCAATATCGGGATATCCAAGTAAGTGGCCAACGAAAAGAACGCAAGGTCTACCGCCGCAACTAGCGGAGTTGCCATGAGGAGTAAGGGGGATACGATAAACATGAAATAGTTAGATGGGAACACGTACGTGCCAAATCTTCCGTACTTTGGATTAAACAGCATTGCAGAGTTTTCCAGCAGCACCCGCGTAAGCCCTTCTGAGCGCCTGATCTTTTGCCGTAGCCTCTCCTTGCCGTCCTCTGGGTAATCCTCGTAGAATTTTACTTCGGGATCAAAAACAACCTTGTATCCTTGCTTGCGAATATGGATGGTCTGGATCGTTTCGTCGCCATATTCCTTCTGCTTGTATTCCTTCATCAAGTGGCGCCTATACGCGCTGAAGGTGTGTGCCATGAAAACGGAATCGATTTCGCTCTCTGACAACTGTATGGCGTCATGAAGCCCTCTGTACTGAACCTCGTTTGATACTTCGGCATTTGCCACATTCACCCTTCCCGTCACGGCACCTATACGCGGGTCACTAAAGTGAGACACGATTCTTACCAGAGTATCCTCGGCAAGGGTCAGATCCGAATCGCTCTTTACGACGATTTCGCCCCTGCATGCCTTGAACGCCTGGTTCAGCGCAGTGGCCAGTCCCTTGCGCTCTTCGTCGTGAATCACTTTGATCATCGGGTACTTTCTAGAGTAGGTGTCCAGTATGGAGGGAGTGCTGTCGCTTGATGAGTCGACTATAACCACCTCCATCTTGTCGGCTGGGTACCTTGACCTTACTAGGCTGTCAAGCCTGCTCGCAATGATCTCCTCCTCATTATATGTCGGTATTACGACAGAAATGAACGGAAAGTTCTGCGGCTTTTCCAGGCTACGTTTTGGAACATTTTTTCCGTACTTTACAGATATTGCACCTATCGCGAGGTAGCCCAAGCAAAAGATCACAAGGGCTATGTGCACCGCAAACATTGTGAAAAATTCTGTCACGTTCATTTCTGATAAGCCACTCCACGCGCCAACTCCTTGGCCGTCAGGCGCACTGCTTCAACGCTTCCATAGCGAGGTTCCCATCCAAGCCCCAAAATCTTGCTGACATCTAGGAGCATGTTTTTCACGTCTCCTTTCCATCCTCTGCCGTTGTCGACGCCCCCTGTAAACTCTAACTTTGTACTCTGCATATCCATCGCCTCGACTACCGCCTTGGCAATGTCACGGACTTCGATTTGATCCTGGGAACCAACATTGTAAACGCTAACTCTTTCACGAGATGCCCCCTGACCAACGAGCATTGCGGAAATGCAGTCGGAAATATGTAGGTAGGATTTGTTCTGGGTTCCGTCGCCTAGGACTTCAAGCCTGCTCGGATCGTTTAGCAGCTTGTTCACAAAGTCGAAAATTACCCCATGGGTGCTGTCAGCGCCAATTATGTTTGCCAGCCTGTAAATTATAGTGCGCATTCCATAGGTGTGTGCATACGATATCATGATGGATTCGCAGGCCAGTTTGGATGCGCCGTACATCGAAATTGGTTCTAGCGGGGAATAATCTTCCGGTGTAGGCATGGCTCGGGCGTCCCCATAGACGGTTGAAGTCGAAGTAAACAAGAGGGTTTCTGCGTCAATTTTTCTCGCGGCTTCTAGCAGGTTGAACGTGGTGACAACATTCTGGGAAAAATGCACCTCTGGATTGGTGAAACCCACCCTTACTTCCGGGTTTGCCGCCAAATGATAGATCGTCTTGCAGTCCCTTGGGAGTGACAGGTTCTCCCTCTGCAGCAGGTCCGCCTTGTGAAAGTAGAATTTTGGGTTTCCCTTGACTCGCTCAAGGGATTCGAGCTTGCCACTGCTCAAGTTATCCAATACATGTGTTTCTTCATTCTCTGCAACAAGCCTGTGAACCAAGTTGCTGCCGATAAAACCCGTGCCGCCAGTCACAAGGACGCCCATGCCTATGGTGCCGCCTCCGGTGTAGCCGCGGGTTGGGCCTCTTCAGTTGTAGCAGCAATAGTTGAGGAGTAGATGCGGGTAGAACCGTTGTTGATTATTAGGTTATGGTCTTCTTCGATGCTCTTTTCCAGCCTTTCGTACAGTTCCGGCTCGTCGTATTTCATTACTACATTGTTACGTTCAGGATCCGAAAAGTATACCCTGCTATTGATTACGCTCTGGCTGTCGAGCCATTCTATCGTCGCGTCCGTATCGCTGTTGAGATATGATCCTTGGAAGACCTTGTCAAATGAAAGAGTCTCCATCCTGATGCCGTGTGCCGAAGCGAAATATTTCGTCACGAGACTGCCCATAAAATACGAAATAACCCTTTCACCACCTACAGATCCGGCTGCAAGTGTGTCTGCAGCATTGATTATACTCGAAGACGCATAGGTTGTGGGATCCCTGCCGTATCTGGTGGCGGGTATCGAGACAACCAGAGCGATGACCATGGCAAAGAGCGCTGCCTTGGCAATCTTGTCCTTCCTGCCCCCCAGGCTATGTGAAAAGAAAAGCGTTACAACGATGGCCCATGGGATAGTGACATACATGAAATTCCTCGACAGCAGGACCGGCGAGAGGTACATGCTTACCACGATAAAGGCCGCGGTAGCAAACCAGCCGACGATTATTGTCGTGTAATGCGATTTTTTCTTTCGAAGCAAAACCATGGACATGATGGTTCCTGAAGCTACCACAAACCCCACGACCATCGTCCTGAGCGTGTTGATTACTTGGTATGAATCAGACGGCGATGGTGTCACCTTTATGTTATCGGAAAGAAAGTCATCGGCAAGACTCTGCTCAAACTCTTCTGCCTTTAGTATGGTCCTGGTTTCCGCATTATAGATGGACCAAGAAAGGAATACGGCTCCGGCTAGCGCAATAAAAACAAGAATTCTGTTTGAAACCATGTTTCTCCTTCTATATGCGATAAAAGAAACACCGCCTATTGTGGCAAGGTTGAGGATAAGAAATAGCGAATTGGTAGGGCTGGTAAAGTTTATGGCAAATGTCATGACCATTGCCACTGCAAGCCAACCGCGCCTAGAGCCAATTGATGATATGGCCTTCAGCAGCGATAGGAAGAATACGAGATAGAAGACCAGCGCGAGCCCCTGAGGCGAGTAGTGTCCCTGGTCAACCCAGAATGCGCCCATGAATGCTACGGGAGCGAGGATGGCATATCGAGAATTCGATACCCTCGCTATGCAATAGACTAGGGCGATGACCACGAGGCCAGTAAACAACTCTGTATACCGAATGAGCGTAAGGGGGTCGACATCTTGCAATATCGTAGATGCGGCAAGCAGCACGAATGTGCTCGGGTACTCCCTGGCATACCTGTCGTCCTGATCAACCTCTCCCTCTGAAATTACAGGAAGGCCCTCTGCCCCGTGGGCAAAGATGTCAGCAAAGCGCGGGACTTCGTAGGTAAAGACTGGCGTTCCGTAAAGGAACAGGCCCATCAGCAGAACGGGAATTATCCTGTAATCGTTTTTGCGGCGCGGGTCGTATGCCAGAGAAATCACTGTAGCCGCAATCGTGGTACCAATACCTGCCCAAAAGAACGCGGGCAGTGTTCTAAAGTAATAGAACCCGTAGGGCTCTAGTTCTGTTATGGTAATGCTATCAATAGTCAGGATGAACAGAATAACTGACGCGACTGACAGGATCCAGATAACATAGTTAGTCTCTACTCGCTTTGCGTTCTCAGAGACCCTCTGTATCAGGACCGTCTTCATGTTGTCAGTCACTCACTAGCCACTGAACCAGGCTATCCGGATCTTTCGCGTGGCGAATCTGGCCGCTTTAGGGATCTGAGCCTCTCCTTGATCCTGAGGCTTTCGCTACTTACTTCCTGGGCAATACTTCGGCCGGCAAGCTCGCTATTTTCTGCAAAGATCTCCTTGATCACCTTGCCGTCCATCTGCGATGGTATGGGAACAGAATGCATATGCAAGATTGTTGAAGCGACATCCCAGCCGTTGAGATCTCTGCCAAGCACCAGTCCCTTCTTGATATCGGGTCC
>JAKEIF010000053.1 GCA_022545875.1 Nitrososphaera sp. | reverse complement strand
CGTACGCGGGTATATTAGCTTCGTTTCGATAAGCAGCTATTCGGATGAGCAACAAATGGCAGGACATACCCCGGCTCCTTTCATTTCTTAGATCAGCCGACAGATCTGGTTATGTTTCTGGCCAATCGCTTGCAGCACAGGCGGGAATATCAAGAAGCGCGGTCTGGAAACAGATCCGGAAACTAAGGGATTACGGTTATGGCATAGATTCGGTACAGGGTCTGGGGTACAGACTCGTGACAGAAACTCAGCATCCGGTTCCGTGGGAGCTGAAAAGGATATTGAAGACTTCCTATGTGGGAAGCGAAGTTGTCTATTTACCAATTGCCGACTCTACGCAGAGCACTGCACTGACTATTGCAAACAAGACTGACGATGCCAACGGGACCGTTGTTATCGCTGATAGACAAAAAAGCGGAAGGGGCAGACTAAAGCGAAAATGGGTCTCCCCGTCAGGCGGCCTATGGTTTTCCGTGCTCCTGCGACCCCGGATACCTACGAGCTCGATAACACTTCTTCCTTTTGTGGCTGCCTTGGCAGTCAGGGAGGGAATTGCTAAATCCACCGTTCTAGACGCGCGCCTAAAGTGGCCAAATGACGTGATGATCTCGGGCAAGAAGGTTGGAGGAATACTCTTAGACGTAAGCGCCGAGGCAGAGGCTGTAAACTATGCCGTCATTGGCATAGGGATAAACGTGAACGTCGATATGACTGAAATTAGGTCAAAAATCCCGGACGCGCAGGAGATCACCTCTTTAAAGAGCGAGCTCGGCCATGAAGTTAGCAGGCTAGAGCTGATCCGGCGCGTTCTGGAGAGCCTCGAACACTTTTTGGATTTGCTCATTCGCAAAGGGGCCTACGAAGTCATAACGGCGTGGAAAAACCATTCTGACATGCTTGGACGCAGAATCACGATCCTGCAGAACGACAAGCCGATCCACAATGGAAGGGCATTAGACCTCGGCGATGATGGGTCGCTACTAGTCAAAATTGAATCCGGAAAGACCATTGCGGTCACTTCTGGAGACGTTCGACTCAGATACTAGCCGGCGGAATATATTATTGCAATATCATTTACGTTGGTCCCCGTTCTGCCAGTGAATATCAACGAGTTTATTTTCCCAAGTGCATGATAGCTGTCGTGCCGATC
The DNA here is from genome assembly GCA_022545875.1 of Nitrososphaera sp. GTDB lineage: Archaea > Thermoproteota > Nitrososphaeria > Nitrososphaerales > Nitrososphaeraceae > Nitrososphaera. The sequence goes on along the minus strand of JAKEIF010000053.1, from coordinate 2,263 downwards.
GAGGTATCGTTCCAGGTCAATTTTTTTTCTTTTTGCGATAAGGCGGCTCGTTTCAGAAACGAGTGCCCCTGCTGCGTCTGAGCTGCCGTCGATCCCGTCCGTACCCATACAGGCAACCAATGTCCCGGAGGGCACTGCCGTTGCGCACGCTAGGGCCGCCTCCTGATTCCTTCCGCCGATTCCCCCAGAGCCTTTGATCTTTACCGTTGTTTCGCCCCCAAGCACTATTGCAAAACGGTCTTGCCCATGGGCGCTCAGGTCGGAAGCAAGATGCGCAAGAAATCTTCCAAACTCCCTGGCTTCACCAGCGAAGCGAGAACCCAAATACACTGTATTGACACCATGGCGGCGCAAATACTTCACCGCCGCCGTGCATGCGACTTCGTTGTTTCCGATAAGCACGTTGTGGACATTTTTGAAGACGTTGTCATCAGGCTTTGGGGTATCATTCACGAGACCCCTTGCGCCTTTGACCAGATAGCCTGATGCGCGATCAGAACGCCCTGCAACTCTGTACTTTTTAACTATTGCAAGTGCGTCGGCAAAAGTTGAAGAATCTGGATGTGTTGGTCCGGAGGCGATGGACGACATGTCGTCATCAATCACGTCAGAAAGGATAAGCGACACAACGCGTGCACCATTGATGTATCTTAACAGTTGGCCGCCCTTTATGGCCGAAAGATGTTTTCGAACGGTATTTACTTCCTGTATTGCCGCACCCGAACGAAGGAGCCTATTCGTAATATCTTGCTTATCCTCAAGATTTATCCCGGGAGCGGGAAGCGGAAGCAAAGCAGAGCCTCCACCTGAAACCAGGACAAAAACTAAATCCGTGGCAGTGGCTTTCGCGAGTACCTCAATGATCCTCTTCGAACCCTCCAATCCAGAATTGTCCGGAACCGGGTGGGCCCCGCGAGTCACCTTGATCGAGGAGTTGAATTTTCGGCTAAATGTCTCATTCTCGTTTTGTGGAATAGTTATGGCACCCTGGGTTAACCTGTGCCCCAGAATCTTACTCAAAGTGCCTGCCATACGCGCACATGCCTTGCCTGCGCCCACGACATAGATATCGTCTATATCTTGCAGGATGATTTTTTCACCCCTGACGCCGGTGACCGTTAGTTCTATGTCAAAGCTGACTGCGCGCTTGACTAGGATTGCTGGGTCTACCTGTCGAAGTGCATGATCCAAAGCTGAAACTATCATTTGCGCAGGCTTGCCGTGGGTTTTTGCTAGCTGTGACCTGTTGCTAATCAAGCAAGACAATGATAACAGGGCATCTTAATTTTCTTTTTATTCTATCCTTTCTTTAAAGTGAATAGGCAAAAGTCACACTCTTCGCAAAAGTAGTATAGGCTGTCAAATTCAGAGCACAGGATCATGTCGCCATGACAACGGGGGCACTCAATTTCATTCTCTAATTGACTAGCGACCTTGCGGCCTTCCTCACTACCAAGTTCCGCGTGCGATTCAGTCTGAGCCTGCAGTCTTGACTCTACCACGATACGAGTATTTGATAGCGGCTCTTAAAGATTGAGGCACCTTAGCGGGAGGGGGGCCATCTCCGACTGCATAGATAAGATTCTGAATAGCATCTTCATCAAAACTTGCGATATTCATCGATACTTGAACAGATTGTTTCAAACTGGTAACAGGAGCTGACAGTTGAATTATGCAGATATTAAAGAAAAATGAATTTCTTTTTTGGGGAAGGTTAATGAGACGATTTTGTTCGAGTTAATGCGCTTCTTGGTGTAATCGTCGTGGTGGGAGATTTGCGGCTTAATGGGGGTGTGGGCAAACGTGGACTGATGTTTGTACCATATTATGGGAAGACTAGAGCGTTTATCGCGAACTATAGCTCCTGGCGCGAATATGCAAGAGAAGGGAGGATTGCCGAAGTAGCGACCGCTTTGTTAAGCCACGAAACCTTGCATATTGCAATAAATCGGTTTTCGCTCAAGGCCTCTGCAAACTTGGACAATCTGTTTGGAAGGTCTGATAGTTGGGAGGTATATCGGCATGGATTGGGAGATCTAAATTCGTACACCGGCAATGCACGGGGCACCGGCCTTACCATCAAGTCTGCCAAGAAGAAAAAGCGGAAAAAAAAGCCAACTACCTGAGTCCGCCGTACTTCACAACGTTCTCTGCCTTTTCCCTTACCCCTTTCTCAAAATCCGATATATCGATAGTATTGATGGGATCCATTATCCGATATTTCTTTGCATGGTTTTTCATCGAACTTTTTTCATCCTTCTGG
>JAKEIF010000052.1 GCA_022545875.1 Nitrososphaera sp. | reverse complement strand
TCGACGAGGCAACCGGATCTCTCAATTATTCATCTATCCCAGGATGTTATGCTGAGGCATCACGCATACTTTACAAGAAAGAACCCGCCGAGCAAGGGAATTCCAAAGGCAATAACGAGATCCGATGTCGCAGACGTTAACGACAGCTGCTCATTCCATACCTAGAAACAGATGTCGACGCCGCGATTCGCAAGCCCTTGCTGTATCCTCTGATTGATATATTCGAGTCTTTCCTCTGAAGAATCAAAGGTTAACTTTTTGTCAATAATTTCTTGTTCAATCTGCTGTCTAACTTGAACAATAATGCTCTCCACATTTGCACACAGTCCTTGGTAAAGTACGAAAATGACGATTACTACAACTACCACAAGGCTGCCGGCTGCAGTAAGGGATTGGCTGACAAGAAATCGCTGAAGCCCCTTCAACATCTAGTCATCAATGAGCTTTTTAATTAAGAATCTCCATGCATGGGGATAATCCATCGGAGACTTTTATTTCGCAAGGCGCACGCATGAGGATGGCTGCAAGACTTTTTACCCATGGAATCGAGCTCTGTCCTGCTTGGTCAATCTGGATGACAGCACAAGAGTGAAAGCGGAGCAGCTTGTCGAGAACGAAGTTGCTGCGGTCGGCAGTAATCCCAACGTTATCAAGGGGAATGGATGTGCCGCATGCCACGTATTATTCAAGGTAAAGGATACAATGCAGGTAAGCGAACAGGACGCCGCAGACCTGCTCTCGGAGGTACTGCTTGATAATGAGGCGCTGAATGACCGGTTTATCGATATGGTCGAACAGATTCACATGAAATCCCGGATGATGGGAACGACATTTGCAATCAAGACAAGGGAGGCAAAGGACCGCTACATTGAGGGAAATTTCAGAAATACTCTCAGCGAACTAGGCTCCGACACGGCCACGTACGGCACAGAGATAGTTATGAGGAAATTGATCTTGTCGCACATTGCGCTCAACATCGCGCAGAACTTGGGAATTGACTACCATGCTGCGACGGAGGAACTCTACTACTACATGCGCAAGCACGATGAGGATACACACGCGGAAGTGATGCAGCTCGTCAGTTCGATATTCAACCGGAGCAAGTACAGATGACAGAAGGTAAGGTCTTTGAACTGTCCGGGCTACTATCTCGGCTCGACAAAGAAGGAGGATATTTCCTGGATTTTCTCAAGGTTAGAAACCTGGAGGCAGGGGTCATTGTCCTCCATCCAAACGAAACTGCCACCCAGGAGCCACACTCTGACGACGAACTTTACTATGTCATAAAAGGGAAGGGGTGGATGCAGATGGGGAAGAAGAAGGTTCGGGTAGAGGAGGGTTCTATCATTTTCATTCCTGCGGGAATGGAACACCGATTCTACGGCAATGACGTTGACTTGGTTGTCCTGTACATGTTTGCGGCAAAAGAATAGAAAGGTAGAAAATACCCCTGCACGGCATCAAGAAGCAACGAAATGCCAATTACAGATGCTACAAAGAAACAGATTGCACAGCACAGAAGGCTATACTTCAAGATCTGCTTCCGGTGCGGCGGCAAGAACCCTATCTCTTCCACTCGATGCAGGAAATGCCACGGAAGTCAGATGAGGCTAAAGAACAGGACACTCGGAGCCAAAAAGTAGGTTTTCAGTACTCTTCACGGTCTTTTGCCGTCATGGACCTGGAGTGATACTGAAGATATCTACGAAATCATCCGAAATTCCTAGAGAGAATCGTCTAAATAATTCTCCAAGTTGAATGCCTATACGAGCATTCCAAAAGTGAAGCGGCCCGTTGCCATTCTCGTCTTGGCGGCACTTACGTTCTTGATCGTTTGGCCTCCAATGACTGAGCAAATCCTGCAAAACGACCAACTTGAAGTCGCCTTCAGGTACCCAAGTTCAAATCTTCGACCTGCTCCGATAATCGATGAGACGCCCTACTTTTTCGCAGGTATTATCTTGCAATTCATTGCTATCGTGTCAAGTACGGCGCTGCTTCAACGGCAGAAATGGCTTGGCTCTTTGCGATCGCATTGCATTTGACTGTCATATCCGTTCACCTGGCGGCAAACCTCTCTGTGGAGCGAACAGGCGGTTTTGAATTCATTAGCCACGTTGATGGCTCGTTTGGTAGGTATGTATCGCTTATCATGGGAGCTGCTTCTCTATACCTGTTGATGAGAAAAGATGTGAAAGTATTTCTTGGCAAGATCAAACGTGTTGACCAGAGTCACTGATTTCCTAGAAGTCTGCTCCCGCATATTTGAAGTAGGAAAATATCTCCAGTGAGCCGATTCCTACTTTTGATTTTTACATAGTGTGTTAACGGCAAAAACCAACAGTCGGGCCTACCCAAAAATGTTTAGGCAGGAACAGATCTTTTGATGTGTCTGTCGTCGACCATAAAATGAGATGAGTACCAAGCCAAACATGCCTACTGCCACAAACATCATGGAAAGTGGAATAGGACTACCTTCGGCGCACATGCCGCCTAAAGTGCAGCAACCGCCCTGGGCCTGGCAGCCATGAGCAGAAGCGTTTTCAAGGTTTATGACTGCGGCTGCTATAGAAAATCCCAACAAAAGCATATGCCAGAATCGCAATACTTGGCAAAGGACTGTTGATCAAGATAAGGCTGTTGCAAATTA
>JAKEIF010000051.1 GCA_022545875.1 Nitrososphaera sp. | reverse complement strand
ATCGTCGGCAAGAAACAAAACGCGTATGGGCACCATTGTGATGCAGCTTATTTGCGACACATGCGGCAAAATCATACTTGAAAAGCCAGGTGAAAAGCTAGACGAAGAAAAGTTTCCGATAACTAGCGAGGAGTCCCAAAAGATTGACAAGGATCACAGAGGGCACGAAATGCACATTGATGCCGTGGAAAAACTGCAGTAGACTAGAGTTTGAGGCCGAATGAATCGGCGATTTCTGCAAACTGCTGGTACCTGCGAAGGTAGTCGCGGCCCCTAGTAGTAATCACGTAAATTCTCTGGCCTTCCTGCACCTGCTCGTCTATTAGACCCGCCTGCATCAGCTTTGATGCGACGCTAACAAGCCTCCCGTACGATAGGTTTGCTTTTCTTAGAAGCGACGTAAGGTTGACGCCACCCATTCCTGACTCGTCAGTTATCTGTAGAACATCGCCTACTATCTTGACGCTGTTGCGGTAAACCTCGCCCATCGCTAAACCCACCTAAACAGGCTTCCAGGCTGTAATAAGCATTGCGTAGGGAGGGAAGTAGACACAAGATATAGAGAGAAAACCACAGCTCAGCCTGCCTTATAGCCAATACCAAGTCCGTCATATAAGAGCCGTTTCGTACAGTTGCAGATTGACTCTAGACAGAAAATCTACTCATCCCGTGCATCTTGACATTTATTTAGGCAGCTTTGCTAACCGGACATACTTGAGTACTGTGCCTGCCGCCTGGTTCAAAGATTTTGTCGGTGTCGGCTACCGGTACCACGACGTTTACATGAACGTCTTTCCGCTCTTCCAGGACAAAATGTTCGCGTTCCGCCTGTGGAAAAAGACCATCGACTGGTGGCCAGACGACAAGATAAGGATGAGGTTCGTGGAGCAGGGGGACCATTACTGGTTCATACTTTACGGCGGCTCGGAATTCAAGGGGGACAATACCGGCTTTGTAAAGAAAGTACAGATGTCTGAAAATTATGAGCGGTTCAAGGTAGGATATGAAAAGAGGGCGATCCTGCGCTTTGGCGTCTACAAGGACAATCCCAAAAAGGAGGACAGCAAGTACGATCTCGAGATACTAAAAAAGTCAAAATCTGTCTACGACATTCAGTTCTTGTCCTTCTCGGATCTCAGGCCGGATAGCATAGAATCGATCTGCATCAGGGAAAATGATCATGGCTAGAGAGTTTGGATGCATCAAAGGATGTTCAGATTGCTGTATAGTCCGCGAGTATTATCCCTCCATACGTTTTGGCAAGATTGGCGTTCTTCTTCTGCCTGACGAGGTTCCTCTTATAGAAGAACAGGCTCGCCTGAACGGTGTTGCAGTAAAGATAGTACCTAGAATAGCCGTCGGCAGGGATGCGCCCGAGAAAATCATTGCGTACCAGATGATGGGAAAAAACCCGGACGGAGACTTGTGCCCCTTCCTTGCTGCCGAGTCTGACGCGCGATCACCTCACGGAGGCTTTACGTGTGGCATATACGAGAATAGGCCTGCTGCGTGCAGGGCATACCCCCTTGTGGAAAGTGAAGGAACAGTAAAGCTGGACGATCATTGCAAGTTCTGCAGGGAACTCTCCACCGCAACCGCAGACGCGAACAGCTTGCGTGGGGAGGCCGAGGCACTGAAGACGATCAAGGAGCAAGTGCGGGTGGAGGACGACTCCCATAATGTGTGGCGCTACGCAACAGCTACAGGCAGACCCGAAGACATCGGCAGAATGCTTCCTGAAGGCTGGGTTATGGAGGAATAGCTCGATGTTTCTGGTACAAAATCTCGCTGCGTCTGCGAACACTGACAATTCTGCCAGCGGGGATAAGAGAGAAATTTTCAGACAGAGTTACAAATTCGGGAAGGCTCACTTCCACAATGCTATCAAGATCCCGATAGCTGACATAATATAGGCTTGGATCATCGAAGGAGTGGAGAGCCTTGCTAAAGATCTCTTCAAGCCTTCCTTTGCGCGGCACAGCCCAATAGCGGCGACTTGTTATATATCATGTTGATTCAAGTGGCAGCATGCCGACAAAGTCGACAAGAAAGAAAACTTCTTCTTCTTCGAGACAATCTAAAAGCAAGCGAACTCGCACAAGCAGTGCTCTGTCTTCAAGGACGAAAAAGCAGATAGACACACTGCCCGTCCATGCCCGCCACATCTACAAGAACGCGCATAAAAATGCCCTGAAACAGTACAAGAGCCCGTCAAAGCGGCGAGGCGGCAAGAGTCAGAGCAGGGAGCAGGTTGCGCACAAGGTAGCATGGTCTGCCGTCAAGAAAAAGTATCAGAAAGAAGGGGAAGATTGGGTTCCAAAAGACTAGGCAGTGTCGGGCTTGAAGTTCACAAGCCCTCCTGCCTCGACTATTTTTGCGATTAGCTCCGGAAACGGCTTCATGGCGTACTGGCTGTTCTTTGTAATGTTTTTGATCTTGTTCTGAGCGATATCAATCTCAAGCTCGTCTTTGTCAGAAATACTATCAAACGTGGCCTTGTCCACTTCTATTGGGAGCAGGTAGCCGCCGTCAACCGCGTTACGATAAAAGATCCGTGCAAAGGACGGCGCAAGGATTGCTCTAATTCCAGTCTGCGACAGAGCTATCGGCGCGTGCTCCCTGCTGGAACCGCAGCCAAAGTTGCTGCCTGCAACCATAAAGTCGCCTTGCGATACTTTCTCGGGAAACTTTGGATCGATTCCTTCCATGGCGTGCTTGGCAAGCTCCTTGTGGTCATGAATCTTTAGGTACGGCCCCGGGATGATGACATCGGTGTCTATGTTGTCCCTGTCATACTTGTGGGCCTTGCCTCTGAGGATTTCGTTCAATTTTTCACGTCCCTTGGATCCGTTATCTTGCCCGTCAAGGCAGAAGCTGCGACGACTATGGGCGATGCTAGGTAGGTCTGCGACTCAACATGGCCCATCCTGCCGGGGAAATTCCTGTTGGTTGTGCTCACGCATATCTCGCCCTTGCCGAGGACGCCCATGTGCGCTCCGCAACAGGCACCGCAGGTCGGAGGCCCGACTACTGCTCCGGACTCCATGAAAATAGTTATCAGCCCTTCCTTCAACGCCTTCATGTATATCGACTGCGCAGCTGGCAGGACCTCAGTCCTTATCTTGACGCGTTTTCCCTTCAGGATTTTCGCCGCCTCTCGAAGGTCTTCAAGCTTGGCGCCGGTGCACGAGCCTATGTAGGCCTTGTCAAGCTCTGTCCCTTGCAGCTCGCGGGCCACCGTAATGTTGCCCGGTGAAAACGGCTTTGCGACTGTCGGCTCAATTTTTTCAATTTCGTACGTAAATACTTCAGAGTATTCTGCGTCGGAGTCGCCTGTAACCGGAGAGTACTGCGAGTCGGTTCTTTCCCGCAGATATGCATACGTGGTCTCGTCCGGCTCGATAATGCCGTTCTTGGCACCGGCCTCGGTAGTCATGTTTGTAAGGGTGAGCCTTTCTTCCATCTTTAGGTT
>JAKEIF010000050.1 GCA_022545875.1 Nitrososphaera sp. | reverse complement strand
TCTTGCTGTTCGAGCTGCGCCCTAATCCAAGTCCCTTCACCGCTTCCGGACCACCTGCTCGACATGTCATTATCTATGGCATTGCGAGGAGGATTAACGGTTTCATAGGTCGATGCCCTTATACTATCAACGGACATCTCCGTGCATGGCGTGGCGGCGCTGGCAGGGACGGTCAATATATTCAGTCCCAAGACTATCGTAGATGTCAATACCAGCGCAGCTGCCGCTAATGCCTTAGCGGCGCTTCCAAAAATCGAATGTTTTTCCAGCATTTTCTTCCGAAAAATGATTAGGTAGATTGTATTTATTTCGGTCGAACTTTTTTCAAAATCCGGCAACATGAGGCAGAAAGATCAGACTGCGCCCTACTGCCTCCTTATAGAAGCGAACTCTTCCACGATCGTTGAATAAAAAATGGGTTCCTGCGGGAACCTTGGACCAGAGCTTATTCGTTACAGCTAGTCATCATGGTGCTCCGGCTCTACGTATGCCTGCTCAAGCGAAGCAAGCATCGTCGCAGAGTTGGTCAGGTACGCCCTGTCCGGTCCGTTGCCAGCAAATATTTCCCTCACGCTTACGTTCTTGAAGTCATAGTCTGCGCCGTCGCTTCTGAAACTTACCCAGTCGCCCTCCCATGTAATGACTTCATTTCTTTTCATGTCTTGCCCTGTGTCCCTGTTCTCCGGTACGTCGGACGGGTATCTTTGCTTCATGTATGACATGAAGGAGTCAAAGCGCGAGGAGGCAGACCATCCTCCAGTATCTAGGTATTCAGCTACCTTGATAAATCGGTTGTCATTGTTGGGGCTGATGTACGCTTCGAGCTTTCTCTTTGTGTCATTGTCAAGCGTATATCCAACAAACTTTACAGTCACCCACTTGCCCGTTATCGATGCTCCGGCGTCCCTCGTTGCGATCTCGCTTGTATATCCGCTGTTGCCGCTTTCATGGTAGAGTTCCTTGACAAATCCCATCCGTCCGTCAGCATAAACCCTCATCTTGTTTGCTGATCCGTGCCAGGCGCCTGTCACGTCGGTTGTATGCTGCTCTCCATTGGAATATAGCTGGACAAGCCCGCCAGAGTTAACCCTGATTTGCATCGTCATCTCCATATTCCTCCAGCCGCCGTTTATCACCCAGCGGGGGGTACTGTCGGACGGTATGTTCCACGAGCCATCAGAATTCTTTGAAAATCCAGAAGGCAGCCTGTCAATCCTACCGCCGTCCATGAATTGAGTTACCGTGTCCGCGTTGGTCTTTGTATAGTACTCATTGCCATTTCCTGCAGCCGTTGGGTAGAGCTTTGCTATTCCGAACTGATCGAGATCCCCTGTTGGGGTAGGCTCGGGCTCTGGTTCAGGCGTAGGCTCTGGTTCGTCATCGGAAACCACGGTCACATAGATAGAGTTCCATGCCTGATTGCCGGCATTGTCGGTTGCCCTTGGCACCAGTCTGCGTTCGCCCTGCGAAACAGGCATTGTGATGCTCCATGAAGACCAGTCCCCGTCAGCTTTTGGAGTTGCAGGTTCGTATACGCCGTCGTCTACTCGGAGTTCTACAATTCTGACTCCGCTGCCGCTGTCTGAAGCAGATCCTCTGATGAGGATCTTTCCGCCCTCAGCGACAACTTCAGAATCCCTCGATGGAACGGTAACTGAAATATAGGGATCTACTGTGTCGGCGGTCTGGACTTTGGCTCTTGCAGTCAAGTCTACCCTTGTTTCCTTTGTATTTCCTGCCCTATCAATGGCACTTGCATAAATCGAGTGCTGGCCTTCTGGCACAGAGCTAAAAGACACGCTCCATGACGACCAGTCCCCAGGAGATTTTGGTGCGACATCAATAGCCGAGCCTCCGTTAAGTTTTGCGTGCAGGCTGCGGATGCCACTTCCGCTGTCATGGGCGGTACCGCTTACTGTCACCGTTCCCGCAGCTACTGTTGCTCCGCTTTGAGGAGTTGTAATGGCAAGAGAAGGCGGTGTCGACTCGAGAATTATTTTTACGTATATTGAATTCCATGCCTGGTTGCCGGCATTGTCAGTCACACGCGGTGTGACCCTGTAGATGCCTGATGACTTGACGTTTATGGTAACGGACCATGACGACCAGTCACCTGCCTCGACAGGTTTTGCCGCAGTGTATGCGCTTCCGTTTACTTTGACTTCGACAATCTTTACTCCACTGCCGCCGGGCTTGTCATTTGCTATGCCATTGACCGTGATAGATCCAGTCGAGGCAGCAACGATTGAGTAAGGAGCCGGGGACAAAATCCTGACCCAAGGCCGCGATTTATCTTCTGAGACGCTTGAACCGTACACATACGTTGCGTTGACAGCCACCGTTGCTGTCGATATTAACAGGAACATAGCCGCAAGCGCGGCAAATATTTTGCTTTTTTTAGAGTTTACCATTCCACCGAGAAAATTCTTTGTCCAGATCTGATTTAGTATCTTGTACGTTTGCATTGAAACGTACCTTGCACTCGTAGATTCAGAAGTCGGCAGCATTTTGCCGCAAGCTTGCTGCTGCGATAAACCGCGCCAAAAATCGCATGATGGAAATCGGGCACAGAGGCTGCCTCTCTATGTAAACCATTATCAACGATCGTGGCCATTGAATTTTATGTCAACTGCTGTAATCACTTGCATCTGCACTCAATGCTCGCATGAGCTCAGGCAGGACTGCATCAATATGGACTGCGACTGCTGCAAGCGCGAAGACGCACAGCAGATGCTAAGCCACAAGCCAGACGACTAGCGCTTATATCGCGCCCAGCTGACTTTTCTCTCTTTACCGTCATTGCTTGTCTCGAGAGGCTTTCTCATTATGAACAAGTACTTGAAACCACGCAGGTAAAAGTTGAAGCGGAGAGCCCTGTTATGCCAGATCCCGGTATTTGACGCCTGGCTTCTCCTTACGACAGAGATGATGTCAACTGTTTCGAAACGGTTGGATAATTGACCGTAGATGCGAAATCCCACGGGCGTGAATTTCTTTTTGACCCACTGGTCTCCTATGAGCCAGCCAATGACCTTGCCCGGTTTTAAGACGCGGCTGCATTCGCTGATTACCGTATCAAGCGCTTCGTAGAATTCCTCGGATTCTGCGGAGAGCTTGCCTATGTTGGCGGGCTGATCGTTATAGTCGATGTTGTCACCGTAAGGCGAGTCGATAAAGATCATGTCAACACTTTTGTCGTCAAGGGGCAACTTGCGAGCATCATTTCGCTTGATATCTGGGCGTGTAGGTGAGACATCAAAGGCGACAACCCTCCTACCTTCTTCCTTGCACACGTCAATGGTCGTGCCGCTCCCGGCCATCGGGTCTAGCACGGTGTCTCCGGGCTCTGTATATCGCTTTACCATGTTGTATATTACAAAGGCGGGAGTAACGCCTGCGTACTTGTTGCTTCCTTTCGGCGTTATACCATAGCTCTGTCGGGGGTAATCCCAAAGAGTTGTGGATGAAAGCCGCGGCTTGTCGTTTTCAGCGCGACGCTCGATGGTATCGAGCAAAGCTGCATCCGGATTTTCAATATATTTCGACAGGATAAGTGCCTGATCCGCAGGCAAGGGATCGTGCCAGCTCGGACCCAGCGCAGAAATGATTTTCTTTGCTCCCTTTATCGAGGATATCTTGCCGTTTCTTTGAACGTGTACTTGATACGGGTACCTTCCTTTCCAAGCCTCAGCAACGAGATCTCTTGCACCGTCGGATTTTGCCCTGAAGGTGCCATAGAGTGTGTCTGAATCTAGGTTGAAGAGGAACAGCGGGTCACCTTTCCTTACATTAAGAACGTTCTCGCCATACAGTTTCCCTGTGGCAAAGAGCATGCGGTCAAAGCATTCCTTTTCACTTTTGGCGGTGCACGCAAAGATGTATCCGCGCTCTGCCATTTACATCAGAGATTTTGATTGAGCTGATTTAACGATATCGGATCGGCAATAGACTTTTACGCTAGACATGGCGATATTCTACCATGACCCTTTGCTACATCTGCAACATACGAATGGCCACTATGAATTGCTCTGAATGCAACAGGCCCGTATGCAAGAAAGACACAAAGGATTTTCCATTCTCAAAGAGTGCATGCCTGGAATGCGCAGCCACTATCAAGACAGGCCTTGGCGGAACGAGAAAAGACGAAGAAATTTTCTAGATTCTGCAGCCTAGTGTTGATTCCCGACTTACCCGAAATTAGTATCTAGACGCTGCATTCCAGATTTGGCTACAAAATCAATATATCACATGATATCGGACAGCACTCGCTGTGTCCTTGGATTATTGGTTAAGTGCGTCGGAAAGTGGTAACATATCTTGTTGGATCCTCACCATTCGAATATACTCTCTACCCTCAGCAAGGTACTTGATTGTGACTACATCGCCTTCCATTACCTGAATCTGAAGACCAGTAGCGTTAGTTGAGGTCACGAAATCGAAACGGAATACTCCCGAATCAGGAGTTAATTCACTTGCCGTAAATGATTTTACATCGTTGGTCAAGTTAGAGAGAACCTGGGCGCTTATGTCGTCTATGCTTGAGGGATCCACGTTCGCTCCAGAATCCACAACCGTGACTGTTATCGCATCTCCTATTTCATAGCTCTTAAATCGGGTGGACACGATCGGCTTCTCTTTCACCTCGATAGTAATCTCTCGAACCAGGGAAAGCACTTCTGGGCTAATGAAGTCATCTATGACAAAGACCCTTAGTGTATAGGCCCCTCGCTCCTCAGGTTTCCAAGACTGACTCATGGGGCCAAGACCATCGGCGGTAATGTTGCCGTTCTGGTATCCTAAGAAGGTTGTTACCCCAGAGGAGTCTCTAACTTCTATAAATGCTGCGAAATTCTGTGTCCAACCGCCATAGTTTGTTAGGATTGTAGAAAGTTCGGCCTGTTCGCCTACGAACAGTGTCGTCACCGGCATTCCTGATGAATTCATAACAGTTATCGGCGTTGCCGAAACGAGTTCAGGCCCATAGAACAATGCAATATATCGCGGGTGTAGCGAGAGGTCTTCGATGAGGAATGTAGATCCTGAACCATTACTACTTATCTTGTTAAAATGATAGCTACCGCCGTGGACATAAGATCTAACATGGGAAAGAGTACCATTCAATGTAAGTTGAGTCGGAATCTCAAGGGTTACATCGCCTTGTCCCGCCAGATCCAGAGATAATCTCTTCTTGCTAGGCTCAACCTTGAAAGTATCTGCGGTCGAAGTTAAGCTATCTGAATGACCGCTAATTCTACAAGGCTCAAAAGTCTGAGTATCAGTGGTGCAATCAAAGTCATGTGATGTGACATTGAAACTCTTTCGGTTGCTATCTGTGAGGTTAGCCTCGATAAAGGACGCGAGCAGGTTATCTAGAAACTGGCGTGCCCTTATCGCTTCCCCTTCTTCTTTCAACAAGTCATCAGTCTTGTTTCCGCCGGCGGAACCGTCAATGTACTTTCTCATGGCTAAGAGTTCGCGTTCAGCTGTCTCCAAGTCATGTCGTTCCACCAATTCGAGAAGCGTAGCATTGGAGATACTGCTCTGTAGATACACCTGAGTGTCCAGCCTAGAACCATTCACTAGCTTGTTATGGAATTCTGAGCTCACCTTATCAGGGACTGTTCTAATTTCCTCAACAACCACATCAGCATCGGTTCCCCCTACGATGAAAGTCACTCGAAAATCGGAGCCAATCTCTGTAGGACCAACAGAACACATATCCGTGTACTCCAAAATAACTTTGTCACCATCCTGTACTGTGATCTCTTCACCAGTCGTGTTCATAGAAGCTGTAATTAGGAATTCTTCCTCAAAGACACCGGTGGAAGTGCCCGTTTCTTCCAGTATTAGATCGAATCCGACGAGATCAGATGATGAAGTAATCTTGACTTTGAGTTCATCCTCTGTATTACTTTCGATGTTTGAACCGGCGTCTGTCAAGATTAGCGTGATAATTTCTTCTATATCGAAACTGGTTCCATCAGCGAAGTCGAATCCTGAGTCTGAGCATGAATTGTCTTCCTCAAATGCGGCATCGGATATGCTTGATATTAGAAGGTCGGTGGTGTTAACTGCTTTTGCTCTAATCTCTGTCACGATCGTGGTATTGATTTCAAGAGGGAAGTACTGACGGTCGCCAAAGCCCGTCTCAAAGGCATCGGGATTAAGTGATCTGAAATTGTACTGCAGATTGTCCCAGTCATCCGCGCCGGAGATCATGTTGTCAGTGTCGGCTCCAGAGCATCCGCTTATACCGAGATTGGCTATATTCCCTCCTGGTATCGAGCCGCTAGCAATACTACCGTCCCCGTCCCAGTCGACATCCGATAATGTCTTGTATACATCTCCTGATACCGATGGGGTCTCGGTAGAGTCGCCACTTAGAATCGTAATTGGTCCTCCCGAAGAACCTGGGTCTATGCCCCACACAAGTTCTATTAGACTCATCCAAGATGAGGCGGTGAGCTTTAAGACGTTCTCCTCATTAGGAGATACACGAGAGATTGCACTCGGGGAAAGAATATCATCAGAATACTTCAACGTCGTGTTCGAATATGCATTAGTCAACTGTCGCACATAGGTCATTACACTAGGATAGTTCGGCTTGCAGTTTACGTTATAGTCATTCCCTGCTACATCGGGTCCGCCGTGGTAAAGCCCAAGGTTATGCCCAAGTTCATGCATAATGGTCCCTCCCATATTTGCATCAGACCATCCTATTCCTGACGCGCCGAGAGAAACCACAAAATCATTTCCCAGCTGCTCAGCAACGCCTGAAGAAGCCATGTCCTGTACTTGTCTAGGAATAGATAATCCGTAATGGAAAACCTGGAATTTTGCCTTACCCTTGTTGGTAGTCATTCGTTCGCTGTCATCTTTCCCAAATTGAGCTTTTTTTATCTCGTCAAATGTAATTACGCCAGGATTGGCGGCATCTTCTCCCCAAATACTAACTGATTCCCAACAAACGCCGCTGTTGACGGCATCATCGATGTAGATATGCAGTTCCACACCATACGCGCCTGGATTATATACAGGTGCGCCACGGAAAGCCGCCTCGACATTGTTCATAGCAGCTGTATTTGGTTTGTAATTATTCCCGATATTTGATGAACGCCCATCGTTGCACCCCGCGATATTGACGTTGTTCACATAGTCCATCTCTACAAAAATATCAACGTGATTGGGTTTAGGAGCCGGGTCATTCGTATAGCTTAGGGTCCACGAATTCCCGCCAGCGGGGTAGTAGACCTTTAGACCACTTGTCGTCTCCCAATTGTCACATATGCCATCACCGTCTTCGTCTGGTCCGTAATTGTATTGATTGCAGCTTACTTGCGAAACAGAAAATAACGGCGGATCGGTATGTGCAACTGCTCCGATATTCTGACCTCTTCCCTCTTCATCGGGATCGCTTTTGACGGATGGCTGGACGATCACAACACGCTCTAACGGTGATTCGGGCGGGATAGACGCAGGGCATTCAAGAACGTTTCCCATCTTTGAAACTAAGGTTGAAGAACTAGTCGGCAGCACTTTTAGAGTAGAATTTGCAAAAAGTTCTCGATCTGCGGGCGGTATCAGGGTAATGTCAAAGTCTGGGTTGATAAATGCCATGTGGTAGCTATTCACAAAAATTCCTGTATTGTATCCCGTTTCCGCTAATGTTATCACTGTTCGTCCGCCATCGATCTTATTTCCTGAGTCAGTGCTATAGGTACATAATGTGAGATAATTCCTATCGAATGCCAAGGGGTTCGTATTCCATTGTGGATATAGCATTTCGAATGAGGCTGTATCATTCGTGAAGAACGAAGACCTTCCTTCCGGTATTATCACGGACGTTTTGCGTTCCGGCAATATAGTTGCAACATCCTGCGCGCCATCGACATCACCATATGTCGCTGTTATGGTTGAAAAGGCACCGTCTGCAAAAATGTCTGGAGCAAGAACTTCATCTAGCCGCACGGTTTTCGTAAAAGTATTCGATATTGGTCCGGTGTCTGGGATAACGGATCTAAAGTCACTATCAACATCTACAGGCACTTCCGATCCGTCAACTATTTTGGTTGCTCTGATTTCTATCGGCTTAGCTTCACCCGTACCGTCGATCACGGTCAATGTTGCGGTGTCTTGATAAGCGTAATTGTCCATGTCGAAGGATATCTTTGCATCAACAATATTTGCCAAAGCAGATGGTGTGCTGGATTCGGCTGGATATACACAACTGCTCGCGGGCTTGTAACTTGCCTCTAACCTTCCAGTTCCGTCAGGGACTATAAATGACGACCTGAATTCGTTGTTGCTATTTATGTCTCTCGGGAGATTAAGAGGAGACATTGGATTATCATTGAAAGTGAGTTGCACACCCAGCAACTTGCCATCAGGGAGCATATCTGGTACAATACAATCGATATGTGGATCTTTTGCAACCAGCGTAGCCAGCTCTCCTCTTGAGTACGTCTGCTTATCAAACTGCAGGCTCGGAGCACTTCTGCTTGACGCATCAATTCCATCTATAACTAACAATATTCTTGCTGCCTCAGTCGACTGAACTGGATCATAGAAATCTAACCCGTATGTCACGGGCAACTGTTCGGCCGATACTTTGATTTTCTTGCCAATGTGTATTACATACTGGTCGGCAGTAGCGCTCTTTGGTGTAATCGAGATCCCTTGAGGTAGATAATCCAAACCTTCGTGCGCAATAATAGCTGTTCCATTCCGCACCTTGATCTGTATGGATTCTGCACGCTCCGCGGTAAGATAAACGATTTTCCTATCCGCTTCCAACAAAGTTCTGATTTCAATTTCTTGATCCGCAGCGGCAACAGGCAACAATGTTCCTTGGTTCAAAGTCTGAATGGTCGAAATTACGCTAATAGTCAATATTGCCATCAAGAAGCTTGAGAGTAAGGATCTTTTTTCTGTGTGCATACTCTAGATAATGCGTCTGTAGATTGACTATTACTTATCCTTTTTGAGAAATCAATATTAGAAAGGAAAAATTTAAAAATTAACTCATATTCATTATCGATTATTGAATTTTAGTTACTATATTATTTTAATATAACACAAGTACAAGAGAAGATGTGGATGCTACTTTTGTAGCAAATCTAGTTAGCCAGTATGCTAGGCCAATCTGTCTTTCGGGTAAGGGCAGGCTATTCTTCGGTTTTGTTGTTGCTTTTCTAATTGCTATGTCTATGTATACATTCGACATAGGCTACGCCGTTACTTTTGGAGAAACTTCCAACATTAGTAATACCGAAACACCATCTGATAATCCAGTCATTGCATTAGGCGAGAATGGAGAAGTTTTCATTGCATGGCGCGAAGCTAACGCGGGATCTGATGTGCAGTTTGCCTCGAGAATAGACTCTGATAGCACGTTTAACACTCCTGTGAATCTGGATGAAGGTTTTGTACTTAGAGACGAGCCGAGGATTGCTACGACAGACGATATTGTATTTATTGTCTGGTCCGAAAACGAC
>JAKEIF010000049.1 GCA_022545875.1 Nitrososphaera sp. | reverse complement strand
GCCATTCATCCAAATGCTGGCAGCGTGCCAACCATGACAGCATACCCTGTTACCAGAACAAACATTACAAGAAATGTCCACCTGATTCTTCTTTCTGCCGGCCTGATAGCGGCACCTCTGCTAATGGTTTACCCTCATCTTCCCGGAGTAAATCTGACAGGCAACGGCATCAGCACCGACGAACGGTACTATGTTGGATGGACTTCTTCATTGCGGTCGCTGAGCGACGGGACGTGGCAAGACACCATTGCAAAGGCGTTTACGGTAAACAAGGGAGACAGGCCCCTCAGTCTTCTTTTCATCCTTTTCATTTCTAATCTCAGCGGAGTCTCTGATCTGACGGTAATAAGATATCTTCCCGCTTTTCTGGCCCCTCTCCTCGTACTTGCTAGTTATCTTTTGGTGAAGCACACCGTAAAATCCGAAGACAAATACAGAGTCAAAAAATATGCTGCGCTCTGTGCGGTATTTGCTGCCTTTTCCATCCAAGTCGTAGTCGGTCAATATGCCGGACTCCTTGCCAACTGGATTGCACTTGTGGTTTCGTATTTTGCGTTCTATTCCTTGATAAGGGCCTGGGAGGCAAAGGATCGCCGTCGGACACTCTATCTTCTCGGCCTAACTTTCGCCATACTGACTCTCATTATGCTTTTGCACGTCTACACTTGGGCGCATATGCTAACGGTAACGGTGCTTTTTGCTGGCGCGTCGTACATTCTTGCAAGAAAATCTGTTTCAAACGCCAGGTTCAAGACGTTATTCATGCTGGCAGTCGTTTGCAGCGCCTTTGGCCTAGACTATGTGAAGGCACTGTACTTTAGCACGCCCCTTGTCGGGGAAGCCGGCTCTGTAATCATGAGAAATGTCCAGCCTGAAGGCGTTGATAACGCCACAAGGTGGGATCAGCTCAGCTTTATCCTGCAGACCTATGTTGGTGGATTTCTGTCAAATCCTGCGCTGTTTCTGCTTGCCCTGATCTGGATTATCCGGTCCGATCTTTCGGCCGGCCTGAACAGGCTCATGTTCGCAATGATAAGCATGACAGTGGTTCCATTCGTCTTTGGCAATGCTGAATTCCAAACCCGCGTCCTCTACAACATCCCCTACCATATCCCTGCATTGCTGGCCTTGTTCGGGGCAAAGATACAAGACAAGACTCTCCGGTATGCACTAATACTTTCAATTACGTTGTTTCTGGCGACGTATGCTATACGAGCGATGGCAAATCTTTACCTCGTATTGCCGGAAGGATATGTCCTCGAAAGGCAGTTCTTGTTGCCCTGACTTGATTTCTATGCCTGCTGACACAGCTTGAAACCTCTGTGGTGAAATGAATTCCCGCGAATGGTGCAGAATCGCAAATTCTGCATTCAGCACGCTTTTAGGAGATACAAGGAATAGCTTCCCTTTCCTCCGCTCCCGTACGACCATCGTGACGTATCTGCCTCGAGTCTGGTGAAACTGTCAGGCGGCATTACTCCAATCAAGTTCTGCAAGATGCATTCGCCGACTACGATCTGCCCGCTAGGTACCAAGGATATCATTTTTGCCGCAGCGCTTATGCTGGATCCAACAATGTCAATATGAGAACGCTCCAGGCTCTTGCCGTAGAGAACGACTTGGACATCGCCATAATCAATTGATACCTTGATCCGCAATTCCGGCAATCCGCGTGCCCTAAGTTCTGGATTTATTCCATCTCTGATTATATCGTGCATAAGCCGCGCACACTCGACTGTGTTCTTGGACGCCTGCTGTTTATCGTGTTGTGCAGGAAAGAGGGCGATAACTGCATCCCCAACATACTTCAACGTGTAACCGCCCGACTCGGAAGCTGCAAGAGTCATTTCCTGTGAAAAGATGTGAAGGATAGTTGCAAAATCAGAGGCAGGAATTGCCATGCTCATTCTTGTCGACCCGTCAATGTCCGCATAAAGAATCACGACAGCTACTTTACGATTGACGTGTCGCCTGAGATATCTCTTGCAGGGCTCTGTTGAAAGATCAATTTGCACTCCCTTGTCCAAAGTCTGGCGTACCCTTGATCGAATGGCCGTGATATCTTGCGCTGAGGAAAGCAAGGACCTACCTTCAGAAAAGCAGCCACCGCAATATATTCTGAAGATGCATCAAGGATTGCGAACATCTAGCTGAATTCTAGTAAAGCCAGCAATACAATACACTTGCGATGCATACTATCATGGCTGCGCCCCAAGCCTCGAATAATAGGACGCGTAGGCAGCTGCATGATACGACGGATGAGCAGATAAAGGCCAAAATCCAAAATGAGGTTTTCAATGCTCGCAGAGGCGAGATCCTGCAGTACCTGAAGCTCTTTGGGTACAAACCGGAAAAGACCATTCTCCAGGTTCACCTCGCAGGATATCTTGGCAAGGGCCGAAGAAATGCTGCCGACTCTTCAAAGAAAAAGCAAGCGTCGAGCCGTTACGGGGGAACCACCTTTGTCGTTGTTGGCCGGTCCCACGATCCCGCCATAATGGGCCTGCTGATAAAGCCAAAGAAAAAGCCCGACCAATCTAGCCCCGGCTACATAGGATATTTGTGGAAGGACAAGAACAGGGAAACCGAGGCGCCGCATGAACTTTTGCCGCTTGATTTCACGCCGACACACATTCCATATCCACAGGAATGGAAGGACATTTTTGCGACAAAGGGATTCATGATCGCAATGCATGTTCCATCTGCTTTTGCTCCGCAAAAAAATCGGCTGAACCGCGCCCTATACAGCGTAGGCAAGAGTGTCGACGTAAAAAAGAGGTGGTATTTT
>JAKEIF010000048.1 GCA_022545875.1 Nitrososphaera sp. | reverse complement strand
TGATGTCACGCCGCCGTGATATAATGCTATAGAGTAACACTATTTTACAATCTGGATACTCTTTTTACCAGCTGTGACATCACAGACATCACGCTTTCCATGCGGTCAGGAGGCAAAATATCACGCGCTTCAGGGGCAAATATCACACCCAATTGATCCGCCACCTGGCTCAATGCTGCCAGGCCCTGTGCTTCCAACACCCCCGTCGATTGTAGAAGCACCGCACTGTAGAGAACTGCGTTAACCTTGTCCTGGCATTGCTTTACCTGTCTAAAGTATGCGCCCGAAGTCATGTTCGGCGGCCTGGGCCCGCCCTGCAGCCTATTGAATATTATTGAAACCTGTTTCGATGTAAATAAAGAATTTGCAACAATCCGTGAAAATAGTTGATTAGACTCAGAACCAACTGCGCCCATCTTGCTATACAGATTTGTATAGTGCACACTTGGTAATAAAACTGGCGAATCATCAAACTTTAAAATGACTCGGCACATTGAAGAAACGGCGTGGGTGACAGGGGAAAGGTCGAACAGTATCTCAATGAGGAGATAAAAAAATGGGGCACGATTTGTCTTCCGCTTATTGACTCTGAAAATTCGTCAAATGCAGCAGTAGTTGCCAAGCAGGTTGTCGATATGGGCGCATCAGCCATCCTTGTAGGGGGGTCGTCTGCCATCGACCAGATTGAACTTGCCAAGGTTGTGACGGAGATCAAGTCCAATATCACGGTCCCTGTGATATTGTTTCCAGGCAATGTCACAGGAGTATCACCAAATGCCGATGCAATACTCTTTAGCTCACTGCTCAATTCCGAGAATCCCTACTTTATCACAGAGGCCCAGGCTCTTGGAGCGGTTGCTGTAAAGAAATATGGGATCGAGCCTCTGCCTACCGCTTATATCATAATTGGGGAGGGTACTGCCGCCTGGTTTGTCGGCAGGGCGAGGGGCATCCCCTTTCACAAGCCCAACATAGCGGTGATGTATTCTCTGGCAGCCCAGTACATGGGGATGAGGTTTGTCTACCTTGAGGCGGGCTCGGGAGCCGCACAGAATGTCCCGCCAGAGATGGTGGCGGCGGTCCGAAAGCATTACGAGGGCACGTTGATTGTCGGCGGAGGCATACGCACCGCGGAAACAGCCGGCCAAATAGCCCGGGCAGGCGCTGACATTATCGTCATAGGGACAATGATCGAAAAAGACGGCAACTGGCAGGAAAAATTTTCGTCAATAGTCAAAGCCATTCGGGCGCGATGAATGCATGATCCTCGAGGAGGCCGAGATCCGGCTCAGGGACATTCGGATGCCGGCATACTATAGAAATTATCAACACCAGATTCTCACCAGCGTCCATCAGTACTACCAGCACGCCCTAAAGGCGCGCCGCCGCGGAATTGATGCCGCGGATATTGTCGAGCCAAAAATAGCCTACGACTTGGCTGACCGGGTCGCAAAGATGCACGAGATCGACATAGCTGAAAGGTTGAGAGGATTGCTGTCCCAGACCACCAAAGAAAAGGCCGCCCTAAAGATAGCAGAAGAGATTGCAGCCGGCGACTATGGCTCCGGCGACCTCAGGACGCGCCTTGACAACGCAGTGCGGGTATCGCTTGCCGTCGTCACAGAGGGCGTGACCGTAGCACCGCTGCAGGGAATATCCGACGTCACGATAAAAAACAACAGTGACGGAAGCCAGTACCTTTCAGTGTCCTTTGCGGGGCCGATAAGATCGGCCGGCGGAACCGAGGCTGCGCTGACAATGTTGATAGCCGATCATGCCAGAAAAGTCGCAGGCCTTGCAAGCTACAAGGCAAACTCGTTTGACGACGAAACCGGCAGGTTTGTCGAGGAGTTGAGGATATACGAAAGAGAAGTCATGGGCTTTCAGTTCAAGGTGCTAGACGAGGATGTCGTCAAATGCATTGCAAGCCTTCCTGTCGAGCTTGACGGCGTGGACACTGATCCCGTTGAAGTAGTCGGGCATAAAGGCATGAGAAGGATCTCGACAGACAGGGTAAGGGGAGGCGCTCTGAGGGTAATGAACGACGGCCTTATCGGCCGCAGCCGCAAGTTGCTAAAGTTGGTTGAGACGCTAAAGCTGGACGGTTGGCAGTGGCTCAAGGAACTCAAAGGCGCAATCCAGACAGGCGATGACGACGCGGCGCACCACAGGATGTCCGAAGTGATCACTGGAAGGCCAGTCCTTTCAATGACCAAAAAGATCGGGGGCTTTAGGCTTCGATACGGCCGCTGCTGCAACACTGGATTTGCAACGGTCGGAGTCCACCCTGCTGTTCCAGCCTTGCTCAACTATGCAATTGTTGCAGGCACCCAGATCAAGATGGACATTCCCGGCAAGGCGTCTACAATTGCCATGGTTGACACAATAGAGCCCCCGGTTGTCCGGCTAGACGACGGCCGCGTAATGGTGATCAAGAGTGTGCAGGAGGCTGAAAAAATTCGCAAGCAAGTTAGCAAGATCCTGTACCTAGGCGACATGCTCATAAGTTACGGGGATTTTCTTGAGAACAATGCACAGCTGCTGCCTGCAAGCTATGTCGAAGAAATATGGGCGCTTCAGCTGCGCGCGAAGTTGGTTTCGGCAACTGACCTCATGAACAGAGAGAGGCTGGCTCAGCTCGCAGAAAACCCCATGACTAGTTCTCCAACTCTTGAAGAGGCGCTTGAGATATCCAAAAACTTTGGCATGCCGCTGCACCCCAGATACTCGTTTTATTGGGACGCAATCACACTTGCAGATGCGCTTTACCTCAAAGAAAAATTTGCCGAGTCTGTATCCGAGCCGCGCCTCAAGGATATCCTGGAAAAACTTGGAGTAGAGCATTCTGTTGAGGGCTCACAGATCAGACTTGATGACACCGCATGTATCATAATGCGAAAGCTACTGGAAGGGCCGACTCCGGCAGAGTGCAAAGATGCGTTGGATTTGGTCTCAACGATCTCCGGCATTCCCATTGCACCCAAATTCATGTCAACTATTGCGGTACGAGTTGGAAGGCCCGAAAAAGCGGCGGAGCGAAAAATGAAGCCTCCAGTACACGCGCTCTTTCCTGTGGGAGCCAAAGGTGGTCCAACACGCGACATACTGAAGGCAAGCAAAGAGGCGTCATTTTATGCCGAAATCGCAAACAGGTACTGCGATGGATGCAAAATGCCTTCAGTTGGGACGCACTGTAGCATTTGCTCCAGCCCCACCATGCTGCGGAACCTATGCATCGTTTGCCACGGCGAGATAGAGGACGGCGAGAAATGTCCCCGGTGCGGCAAGGACGGAAGGACCTGGTCTTCTGTGAACTATCCGCTCAAGCAGGCGCTTGAAAATGCAAAGAAAAAACTCGGATACGGGCCTGGGGAGCCGTTCAAAGGCGTTAAACTGCTATTGAGCCGGCACAGGTCCGCAGAGCCTCTTGAAAAAGGAATACTCAGGCAAAGGCACGGGCTTTACACATTCAAAGACGGCACGATACGATTTGATGCCACGAACGAGCCGCTCATCCACTTCAAGCCGTCATGGCTGGACATTTCACTGGACAAGCTGAGAGAACTGGGATATCCCCGGGATTACCAAGGAAAGGAGCTCACGTCGCCTGACCAAATAGTCGAGCTCATGATGCAGGACGTAATCATTCCAAGAGAGTCCGCAAAGCATCTTTTGAATGCAGCAAAATTCATCGACGAAGAACTTGAAAAGCTCTATGGGCTTGAGCCGTTCTACAAAGTACAATCAATAGACGATTTAATAGGACACTTGGTTGTCGGCCTTGCTCCCCATACTTCAGTCGGAATTATGGGAAGGATAATCGGGTTTACCGATTCGCAGGTGTGCCTTGCCTCGCCAGTTTGGCACTCTGCCAAGCGCAGAGATTGCGACGGAGATGCGGATTCCATAATGCTATTGATGGACGCTTTTCTCAACTTTTCCTCTGATTTTCTCCCTGACAAGATAGGAGGGCTCATGGACGCGCCTCTGCTTATACAGCCAGTAGTGCTTCCACATGAGGTCCAGCGCCAGGCGCACAACGTGGACATTGCAAGCGTCTATCCGCTGGAATTCTACGAAGCCACTTGGAAGCAGGCAAAAGCAGGCGACGTCGCCGGAATGATAGAGACGATAAAGAACAGGATCGGCGAACAGAACCAGTTCTTTGGCTATGGATTTACGCATCTGACTGACTCGCTTACCACCAAGGAGCAGAGAAGCGCCTATTCGACGCTCAACACGATGGAGGAGAAGCTAAAGATGCAGTTTGACACGGCGAAATTGATAAACGCCGTCGATGCCGACGAAGTCGCTGCGATGGTGCTTACGACCCACATCCTGCCGGATATCATGGGAAACATGCGATCTTATTCTTCGCAGACGCTTCGCTGTACGACATGCGGGGCCAAGTTCCGCAGGATGCCTCTAATTGGCAAGTGCTCTGAATGCGGAAGCGAGCTGATACAAACGGTGACCCGGGGCGCCGTAGAAAAATATCTTGGCATAGCCACCGGCATGTGCGCAGAGTACAAGATAAACGAGTACCTCAAGAGCAGGGTGGACTCGCTATCGATGGAACTGAAGCTAATTTTCAAGGAACAGAAAAAGACTCAGTCAAGCATGATGGAATTCATGGACAACTAAACGCAAACAGATGCGGCGGATATAGTGAACACCATGCATGGTATCAAAGAATGGCTTATCGGCAATTAACTCTACGCTCAAGCGAGTTGAAGCAAGCACTATTGAGATGACGCGCGATGCTTCTGTAATTACCTAGTCCGGGGGTGGGATTTATGCTCGTTTTCACCAGCAGATTACAAAGTAGAGCGGAGTTCAGATAGCCTATTCAGACCTTTCCTTCCGTCGTCTTCCTGCCAATATTGAGGAAGCTTGTTTCTCATCATGAATTCTATTAGCGCCCTTAATGGCATCTTTAGCTTGTCAGCAGTATAGCCCAGAGAGCATTCTCCCTTATAGTATAAGACCAAGCTTTGAAGAATCTTGGATTCTTTATTAGAAGCCTTTCTGGCAGCCCTTCTTACTTTGGTCGCTACAGCCAACTTTTTGCCTCCTCTCTAAGATTTCTAATATACTGCGTGTCTAATATGCTTTGATCGATAAATGTATTAATCAACTCGCGCGCTTCTGACGCTGCTAGAATTCTATTGTTGTGGGACCTTCGGATAACGTCTGCGATATTCAGTACTTTCATCCCATAATCGCCTGCTTTAGTCGCTGCATATCTGTCACTAGTCAAAATTGCAAATGCCCCTTGCTCTCTGCAAAGTACTATTGCTTCAGCTTCGCCTCTTCCAAGTTTTCGATTCTTTATTAGTCGTCTGACTTCAGACCTGTTCCGTACTTCTTTTACCGCTAGCCATGACTTAGTAGCTTTTGCGATTTCAATTGCATCTGGAAGATCGTCATAATGCTGAGTCTCTTCAAAGACTGCTTCAGGTATGAGAATGGAGTAAAGCTTGGGCAGCAAACTCAGATGATCCGATATGGCAAGCTGAATCAGAGGTCCTGCATCACTTACAACAAGCGTATCTTTATTCAATGTAAGATTATTTCGATATGTTATTGTTTCTCTTATTTGTTTTTTGAAAAGCAACGTGGTTCTAGGTCAAATTGATCTTGGTATGTGATATGCTGAAAAAGGCGCGGCGCGGGATTCACGCTTGTTTTGGGGCAGAAACCGTGGATGAGGCTGAGACTTTTCCATCCACAAACGTCTTGTAGATGCTAATGGCATCATCCTCATCCTTGGCACCTACAATAGTCGCTGCTCCGCTTGACAGGAAACTGACAGACATCCTTCCAGTGTTTACCGCAGTAATCCCCAGATTGCCTCTTGTCTTTACTTGGTAGCCCAGCGACTCGGCGTTCTTGACGATCCCG
>JAKEIF010000047.1 GCA_022545875.1 Nitrososphaera sp. | reverse complement strand
AGGAATTTGACGAGCTCGAATTTGTGGGAAATCAGTGCAAGCAATGCCATTCGGACTATTTGGAGTCGCTTGGCGGCGAGGATCAATACTCGTCATGACGCGCGGTTTTTCATTATCATTGCTATCAAACGTGAGATATTGCATTAATACCAATCAGCTTTGATGGCGAACCACTTTTGGGTTGGCTCCCTGTGCGTGATGCAGGGAAGGGCTTCTCTGCCGCCCGGAGTCATGTCTGTAGCTGATGCAATCACCATTTTGGATGACCGGGGCAACAGGATCCCGGACAAGTCTTGGATGCTTTACCTCCTAGAAGTGTTTGATAGAAAAGGCAGTGTGCCGGTAGAGCTCAACCTGATCTGCCAGTTCAACGACAGGGATAACTTTTGGGCGATTTTTGCCGGCAAGAACCGCTACAAGTTTACAGCAGTGGTTCCGGCAGTTGGCCACACCTACCTCAGGCAGATAATATTTCGAAAGGACAAGAAGGCTATCGATTATGTTCTAACAGACAGAATGACTGGCCAGAGCGAGGAATTCACTTTGAGTGCGTCCGGGATTGCCTTTGAAGGCGGTAGCCAGTTCACCGGAATAGAATGGTGGAACAAGTCGGGCAACTTGCCTTTTCCTGTTCGCCACGGGGTCACCGTCTCTGAACTAATGGCAGGATTTGCAGATGGTCAGGGGATCAGCTACATCCCTTACGACGGGCTCGTACCGGATAAGGACAGCTGGGCTGAAAGCTACCCAATTAGGTTCAACAACCCGCCTGCCGTCCGGGGCTATCTTTCGTATGGAGTGTCTGAGGGCACGACGAGAGCCGGGATGAGGTTTTCAATGGGCCAGCATGCAACGCTTTAATTCCGTGGCCGAGTGTAGTAGTTTATGGGCGGTCTACTTGCCCAGTTCCAAGGCCAAAAATACCTAAACATTGAAAGCTACAGGAGGAGTGGCCAGCCGGTAAGGACGCCGGTATGGTTTGTAGAGATTAATGACCTTCTTTATGCTCGGACAGCAGTTTCCACCGGGAAATTCAAGCGGATACGGAACAACCCGTCTGTCAAAATAGCGCCATGCGACTTCAGAGGCAATGTCCGGGGCGAGTGGATCAGCGGCGAGGCAAGCGTGGCGCCGGCCGAGGAAACTAAAGATGTGTATCGTCTTCTCAAGAAAAAATACGGCATCATTTATGCCATGACTACTGCCTTTTTGCGAGGAAAAACGTATGCAGTCCTAAAAATCCGGGCAAAGGACCAATGACGCCGCCATCAGGCGAGTAATGGCAGCGCATGAGCAATCAATATCATTTGGGAAAAGGCAGGACTAGTGCTCAACAAGCTTGATAGCGCCGGCGCGCCCAATTGCACGCATGCACAGCCCGTCATGCAGGTCTTGCGGAGGGATAATGAGCGCAACTGTCCATTGCGCCACATGCAAAGAGTCCATGTCATGGGTCTGCGACAGCTGCGAGAAGATTCAGGATACTACGCATAGGCACTAGCCGATTTCAAGTTTTTTGCCCAATAGCAGCCCAGAGAACGCAAAGTCATTATTCTCCAGAGCGTCGGCGTAACGCCCAAACAGCGATCCGTCAAAGCACGAGCCGTGCATCGGATAGACCATTTCCGGCTTTAGACGCTCAAGCCTTTTTACGGTCTGCCTTACGGGCTGCTCGCTGGCAAAAATGCCTGCACCCCGGTAAAGGCCGATCATGCTCTCCGACAAATCCTCGGAAATCACCGGCTTGTTGTTTCCCGGCTGGATAAAGAGATCTGATGGGAACAACGACTTTGTCGTCTCTTCAAACATCATCATGCTATCCCAGTGGTGCACGTGTGGAGTCATCAAGAAACGAAATGTCCTCTTGCCGGTCTTCAGAGTTTCGTTCTCCCAGAACGAAATGTGGTCAGCCGGGATGTTGTACCAGCCGGTGAGGTTTAGAGTTGAGCTCAGGTCGCTGCACAAAAGTTTGGTGTTGGGAGCTTTCAGGAATTCCATTCCTCCCCATTCGTCGCTTTCAAAATGGAGAAAGGCCACGTGGGACAGTCGCTCAAGCGGTATTACCTCCTTGACCCTAGCCTCTACTTGCTCGTACATCCCCACGGGGCCTGTGTGAATCAGAGTTGGCTTTTCGTCGTTGATAAGAAACTGGTTGTATGTTATCCCAAAGTCTTTTGCAAAGCCGGATATCCTGTAAATGCCATCCTTGATTTCAGAGATTTCTGTCCTGACGTCTTTGTTAGCGAGAACCTTCCTGCTGACTTCGGGCATGGGGCATTATCGAGGCGGAACTAGATAAGTCGTTCTGCCTAGAGGCGCCTTGATTTTCTGCGCGCCGCTTCTCTACGCGGATCGCCTTCAGGGTATGGATCCGGCCGCGGCTCTTCGCCCAGCCTGCCGCCAGTCGCATCGTTTAGCGCCTGGTCTCGCTTCAACGGCCTTTTACGTTCGGTGCTCATTGTATTCAAATGCACTCCGCTGCTAATATGGGTTCAGGACAATAAACCAATAAACAAGCCTGCAGGTAAGAAGGCGTATGGATTTCGCCAAACTCTGCGAGCGCGTTTTTGCGCTAAATGATGACATCAGGTACGCAGGCGTAATAGACAATTCGGGATCGATCGTAGCAGGAGGAATGCGCGAAGGGATAAACTCTATGGTGAACGAGACCGACGAGGAGCTATTCCTTACCCAGACGGCACTCCGCAAGTCCATGCGGGAGCGGTTTGACACTTCGATGGGGAGGGCGAGGTTTGCATACGTAGAGCGGGAGAAGGTGTCGGTGCTGACCTTTTACCTGAACGATAAGATTCTGCTTCTGACGCTGGAGCCCAACCTTGATTCGCATACTGCAATGGACATTGCAGACGACACGCTAGAAGCAATTGATGGCAAGGTCTAGCGGCACTTTAGTAGAATCTTTCCCATGTGCTCCCCTGCCTCCATCTTTTTGTGCGCCTTCGATGCCTGTTGCAGAGGCATTATGGAGTCGATGACAGGCTGGATCTTTTTCTTTACTACAAAGTTGAGCAGCTCATTGAGCTGGCGCCTTGTTCCAAGAAGTGCGCCGGTCATTACTATTTGCTTGGTGTAGAACATCCTTACTGGGACGGTCGCGTCATTTCCAGAAGTCATGCCGCATACCGCCATTCTGCCCCCCGGCTTTAGCGCGGAAATGCTGGTCTGCCAAGTCGCGGCGCCCGCATGGTCAACCGCAATATCCACTCCGTCTTTTGAAAATTCAGTTGCAGCTTCGGCAATGTTTTCTTTGTTCCTGTCAATGATATGGTCAGCGCCTAGCCTTTCCCCAAACGCATGCTTCTCTTCGCTTGAGACAGTGGCAATTACAGTTGCGCCGAGCGCCTTGGCCAGCTGGATAGCTGCCATCCCGACACCACTTGAAGCACCGTAAACCAAAACAGTTTTGCCCTTTCCTGCATTGTTTGTAGTCAGCATGTTCCATGCTGTCAGATAGGAGACGGCCAGCGTAGCGGCAACTTCTGGCTTTATCGACGGCGGCAATTTGATAATATTTCTTGCAGGAACCGCCACCTGCTCTGCATAG
The DNA here is from genome assembly GCA_022545875.1 of Nitrososphaera sp. GTDB lineage: Archaea > Thermoproteota > Nitrososphaeria > Nitrososphaerales > Nitrososphaeraceae > Nitrososphaera. Next base: position 2,378 of record JAKEIF010000047.1, on the reverse strand, counting down.
CCGCCGTCATAATCGCTCATGCCGCCTATTATCGCAAAATATTTGCACAAGTTTTCTCTGCCTGCTTTGCAATAGGTGCACCTTCCGCACGAGATCCCGGGGTAGACCATTACGCTCTCCCTTGACTTTGCACTGCCCACTATGTCGCAGCCACACACGTGCGGCAACCTGATCACTTTTCCCGAAATGCCCAGGCGAGTCCAAATGTCAAGATGGTTGACTCCGCAGTAATCAATGTCTATTATCACCTCATTCCTGCCAGCAGCTGGATCGTTAAAGTCATCGCGATACTCGAGCACATCTGCAGACCCATGCGAAAAGAACGGGACGGCTCTCATGTCGAGGTCAGGTTGTGCATTGCCCTGAGATCGTCCTTGAACAGGGCGAGTTCGTCAGGGACCGCAATATCTATGGGGTCCTTTAGCGAGAGGGGCTTGCCGTCCTTCAAGGTCTCCTTCTTTTTGTTCCAGACACGCGAATTGAATTCGGTTATCTGTTTTGTAAAGTGCGCCATCTCTGCGTCAGATTCTTCATCGCGGTACATCTTTTGCAGGTGCACGCTTTTTTCAGAGTAGATCTTTGTCCAGAGCTCGTCTGAAATAAACGGCGTAATGGGGGCGATCAGGAGCAGCATGCCGGAAAGGCACCGGTGCAGGGTGTAAATTGCGGATTTGTGGCCTTGCTCGTTCCCGGGTGAATAAACCCTGCCCTTGACCATCTCGACATAGTGCGGAGCAAAAATATTCCAGGTAAAATCCCTGATTGCGTTTGCAGGGACAAAAAAGTTGTATTCTTCGTATCCGCGCCTGCATTCCTGCTCCAGCTTGGCAAGCTCGCCCAGTATCCACCTGTCAGATGCTTCAAGCGCCTCCGGCTTTTCCAAAACAACTGGAAAAGACGAAAGCAACCTCCCGACGTTCCAGAGTTTTGAGAGGAATTTTTGCGAGCCAGCTATCCTCTGCTCGGAGCACCGAAAATCATAGCCAAGGTTTGCCTCGCTTGCAGACCAGAACCGGAACGTGTCGGCGCCATATTTCTGTATGATTGGAAACGGGTCGATTACATTGCCCTTGCTCTTGCTCATCTTTTCTCCCTTTTCATCCACTCCGTAGCCCATTATCCACGCATCCGTCCACGGCATCTTGTCTGTCAGCTGCACGCAGCGGAGCATCGTGTAATGGAGCCACGTCCTGATGATGTCCTTTGCCTGCGGTCGCACCGCCGCAGGGTAAGCATAGTCAAAGAGATCCTTGTCTCTTCCATAGCCGGTGACATAGAGAGGCGAAATACTCGAGTCCATCCACGTATCAAAGGTCCTCTCTTCTCCGCTGAACTCTGTTCCTCCGCATTTCTCGCAGGATTCGAACGGGGGCTTTTCCTTCCAGGGCCTGTAGTACCTGCCTGCCGGCGGAAGGTTCGGCTCCTTGCAATTGTTGCAGTACCATATCGGGATCTCTGTCCCGTAGAACCTGCGCCTCGAAACAGGCCAGTCGATCGCCACAGAGTCAAGCCAGTTGAGGAGGATCTGCCTGTGCATGTCAGGATGGAACTTTAGCTTGTAGGCCAGCTCGCGCAGCTGCGGGACAAACTCTAGCTGCTTGACGTAATAGTCCTGCAACGGGATTATCTCGATAGGAGTCTTGCTGCGCTCGCAGAGGGGCGTCCTGTGCATGATGCTCTCCTGCTTTTCCATCAGCTGCGAAGTGCCGAGGTCCTCGATTACCTTGTTGCGTGCCTGATTCACGCGCAGCCCCTGGTACGGGCCGGCTTCAGGAGTGGTTATGCCGTTTTCGTTGAGCGCGACTATTTCCTTGAGCCCGAGTTCTCGAAAGACCTGAACATCGTTCTGGTCACCGTAGCTGCAGACCATCACCGCGCCGGAGCCAAATTCAGGCTTGGCTGAATGGTGGGGCCGTATTTCGACATCCCTATTGAAAAGTGGAAGAACCGCATGCTTTCCATGAAGTGATTTGTACCTGTCGTCTTCCGGGTTTACTATAACCGCCTGGCATGCAAAGAGGAGCTCGGGCCTTGTAGATGCAATGATTATGGTGTCTCCGGTTTCCTTTACTTTGAACTTCATGTATACTAGCTTTGTCGGAATTTCGTCATGAATGATTTCCGCGTCAGCTATTGTCGTTCCGCAATCCGGACAATAGTTGTTTGGCCTGTTTGCAAGGTAGACCAACCCGCGCTTCCATAGCTCGATAAATGTGCTCTGTGTCAGCGCCCGGTATTCGTCAGAGTCGGTCCTGTAATACTGGCGAAAATTCCCAGATAACCCCATGCTCTTCATTATCTGGATCATCTCGGCCTCCAAGTCGTCAAGCGCCCCCTTGCACAGGTCGAGGAACTTTTGCCTGTCCATCTGGCGCATT
>JAKEIF010000046.1 GCA_022545875.1 Nitrososphaera sp. | reverse complement strand
TTCTCTGGCACGAATGACCCAGATTGCGATGCAATCGGCCGACACCGCGCTTGCAAAATACATAGAGCTTACCGAGCAGGAAATTAGGAAGAGCCAGCGGCGCGAAACCGTGAAGGTTGAATAGCCTACCTTAGCTTTCGGAGGCTGACATTGTACGCCAGCCCAAACCTGTGGGCTTCGTCCCTTATCCGCTGCAACACCTTGAGCCCCGAATTGGTTCTTGGGATTACCAGCGGCTTGGATTCATGTTGGACAAAGACCTCCTCATTTTCTTTTGCAAGCCCGACGCATGGGATGTCGTTAATTCCAATGCTACGGAGAGATGCCAAGGCTGACGCCAGCTGACCCTTGCCGCCGTCAATTACAATGAGATCCGGCAACCGCTCTGCGGCATTGGAGTACCTCCTTTGCACAAGTTCTGCCATCATTGCAAAGTCATTCTGCCCTGCTATCGATTTTATCTTGAATTTCCTGTACGAAGACTTGTCAGGCCTGCCGTCAACAAACCTGCAGCATGCGCCAACCGCGATATCTGTCCCAAGATTCGATACATCAAAACAGTCAATGACGTAGGGAACCACTTGCAAGCCTAACATTTTTTTCAGCTCGACTATTGCTGGATCGTATCCCCTCTCGAGGTAAAGCGCAAGGTTTCTGATTATGAGACTCATTAGTTCGTGCCTCTGGCCCATGCTCTTTTGCGGGATCGTTACAATGTTCACCTTGTGACCTGCAATTTTTTCAATGGACATTTCCAGAACCCGTCTGTCCTCTAGCAACTCATTTACATAGACAAACCGGGGGACTATTGGGACGGATGAATAATATTGCAACAAAAATGTCGACAGAGAATTATCGCCCACCAGATCGAATTCAAATTTCTTTCTGTCACTTATCACACCACGAGTCCTCCTCAATGACATGACATGTGCCACGCCTCTCGCCCTGTCGTATAGAATCCCGATATACTCCTCATCAGGATTCTTGTTGGCAACCTTTTCCATCTTTTGCCTTACGCGAAGGTTGTTTAGCCGATACAAGGTGTCGCGCATTTCTTTTGCCCTTTCATAGTCGCCGATGTCAGACGCTCTCTTCATCTCATTCTGCATTTCGGTTGCAAACGTCTCGATGCTCCTCTTTCCCTCAAGTATCTCTTGCAGAAATACAATATTTGCCATGTATCTGTGCTGGGTGACCTTTTCTATGCAGGGTGCTTCACAATTCTTGATAAAATATTGGAGGCACGCCTTTTTTGGAAGACGGTTGCATATCCTAACCTTGAATAGTTTTCGCAAAAGACCGACTGTGAGATATTTTGAACTGCCCCTCACAAACGGGCCGTATGTCTTCCCCTTTGGACCCAGGAATTCCCCGCCCCTGTTGCGCCGTGCGACCAGCAGCCTTGGAAAGGGCTCGTCGGTAATTTTCAGGTATGTGTACCGCTGCTGATCCTTGAGCTCGATATTGAAGACGGGCCGGTATCGCTTGATGAGGTTTGACTCAAGCAGGAACGCCTCGATCTCATTGTCGGTGACAACAAACTCGATGTCGCATATCCTGCTGACTAGCTTGCCAGTCTTCCACTCAAGATCGCCGTGCCTCGTAAAATATGATGCTACCCGCTTGCGCAGGTTCTTGGCCTTGCCGATGTAGATTATTTGCCCGCCCTTGTCTTTCATCAGGTACACGCCGGGCTGCTCAGGAATCCGCTTTTCCTTGACCAGCTCTACTGATGTCATTTCTTAGGTCCGGTCCTCTCAAGAATCCTCTGGCCGATTGAAAGCTTTGGTTTCAGGTACTTTCCGGTATAGCTTGCCGGGTCCTCTGCCACCTTCTCTGGGGTTCCTTCTGCCACGACTCTGCCGCCGGCCTCCCCCCCTTCTGGTCCTAGGTCAATCAGCCAGTCTGCTGACGCAATGACGTCTAAGTTGTGTTCAATGATCACAATTGTGTTTCCAAGCTCTACGAGCCTCTTGAGCACGTTAAGCAACTTGCTCACATCTGCAAAGTGAAGACCCGTGGTTGGTTCATCCAGAATATACACGGTCTTGCCCGTGTCTCTCCTTGAAAGTTCTGCCGCCAGCTTTATCCTCTGCGCCTCGCCACCGGATAGCGTCGTTGCCGGCTGCCCAAGCCGCAGGTAGCCAAGGCCCACATCGCTTAGCGTCTGGAGTTTCTTGCTTATTGGAGTAATATTCTCGAAAAATGCCAGCGCCTCTTCTACCGTCATGTCCAGCACTTCGGAAACAGTCTTGCCCTTGTACTTTACCGCAAGCGTTTCAGAGTTGTAGCGCTTGCCTTTGCACTCGTCGCATGTCACATAGACGTCAGGCAGGAACTGCATCTCTATTTTCTTGACGCCTCCTCCTTCGCATGCATCGCACCTGCCTTCGGAAACATTAAACGAAAACCGCCCCGGCCTGTATCCCATCTCCTTTGCCTGAGGAGTCTTTGCAAAGATCTCCCGGATGGGCGCAAAGGCATTGACATAAGTTGCTGCATTTGAACGGGGAGTCCTGCCGATTGGCGACTGGTCAATTCCTATCACTTTGTCGATCATTTCAAGCCCTGAGATCTTGCCGTATTTTCCCGGCCTTTCCTTTGCGCCATGCAGTTGCGATGCCAGGGCGCGGAACATGATGTCGTTTACCAGAGTTGACTTGCCAGAGCCTGAGACTCCTGTAACCACAGTCAGGCATCCAAGGGGAAAGCGAACATCAATTGACTTCAAGTTGTTTTCCTTCGCCTCGTGAAGGGTCAACCATGCCGCGGCCTTGCGCCTATCGTGGCGATGAGCCACTATTTGGTCGCCTCTTAGAAACGCGCCCGTTATAGAGCGGGCATCAGCTAATATGCTGTCGAGCTGGCCACTTGCAACCACCTCTCCGCCGTGCACTCCGGCACCAGGCCCGATGTCGATTATCCAGTCTGCATTGCGTATAACCTCCTCGTCATGCTCGACCACTACAAGCGTGTTGTCAAGATCACGGAGCTTTTTGAGCGTGTCTATCAGCCGGTCGTTGTCTCTCTGATGGAGGCCAATCGTTGGCTCGTCAAGTACATACAACACACCTGTCAGGTTTGAGCCTATCTGAGTGGCGAGTCTAATTCTCTGAGACTCGCCTCCTGACAAGGTAGCAGTCATGCGGTTAAGCGTCAGGTAATTTAAGCCGACATTTCGCAGGAACTCGAGCCTAGAGACTATCTCTTTGAGAATCGTCCTTGCGATGTACCTCTCGGTCTCGGTAAGTGAAAGCGTCTGAAAGAAATTATAGCACTCGTCGATAGACATGTCGCAGACATCCATTATGGAATTTTCCTGCATCCTGACTGACAAGGCCTCCTCGCGCAGCCGCCTTCCCTTGCAGGATTCGCAGGGCTGCTCCCTCATGAATTGGGACAAGTCTTCGCGCTTTGACTCGGAATCTGTCTCGCGGAAGATGCGCTCAAGGTTTGGAATTACGCCTTCAAACCTTCCCCTGTACTCCCACTTGCTGTCGGAATGTTTGGATTGATACTTGTAATGGATGCTCTGGTCCGTTCCATAAAGGATTACGGCAACCTGATCCTGCTTCATCTTTGATATGGGAGTCGCCAGGTCAAATCCAAACTTTTTTCCTACGTCGCGCAGCATCGCAGATCTAAAAGTGGCAAAGTGCCCGCTCCATGGAATGATTGCTCCGTCGAGGATGCTCTTTGACCTGTCCGGAATAATGAGATCAGGATCAAACTCTGTCCTTATGCCCAGACCATTGCATTCCCTGCATGCGCCAAAAGGGGAGTTGAACGAGAAGGTGCGAGGCTCCAGGTCACCCAGGGAAATGTTGCAATGCGGGCAGGCGTTACGCTGCGAGTATAACGAGTCTTTTCCGTCCGAAGAAATGACTACGGTTCCGT